>NZ_JAAXOY010000105.1 GCF_012396155.1 Cellulomonas septica
CGTCCGCGGCGGCGAGCGCCTCGCCCGCGGCCTCGGCCTGCGTGGTGTCGAACGGGACCGCCTGGACGGCGACCGTGTCGCCGCGCTCGGCGTCGATGCCCGCGGCGGCCGCGATGGTGTCGCGCAGCTCGGCGAGGTCGATGGGCGCCGCGGCCTTCTCGTCGAGGACGACGGCGACGGACTGCCGCTCGATCGCGCCCGGGCCCTGCTGGACGCGCTCGGTCGTCTTGTTGATCGCGTTGGTGCGGTCCTCGGTCGTCGACTCGTACGAGCCCGACCCGTTCGTCCCGTCGCCGCCCGGCACCTGGATGTTGTCCGGGCCGAGCACGCCCGCGGCGCCGGAGGCGGCACCGCCCTCGTACGTCTCGGTCGTGGTCGACGACGCGAGCGGCGGGGTGTCGGGCGTGGCCGCGAACTCCTCCGTCGTCCGGTCGGTCTGGCTCTGGTCGACCTCGGCGGTCACCGTGACGGCCGACTTGCCGGGGCCGACGACGCGGTCGAGCAGCGCCTGCACGGACGCGGCGACGCGCGCCTCGTAGTCGCTGGCCTGCTGGCCGCCGACGCCGCCCGTCGTGCCGGTGCCGACCGCGGACAGGACCTCGCCCGTCGAGTCGACGACGGCCACGTCGGTCGGCTTCATGCCGTCGATGCCGGCGGACACGAGGTGGACGATCGCCTGCACCTGGTCGACCGACAGCGAGGTGCCCGGGCGGGTGCGGACGAACACCGACGCGGTCGGGTCGGCCTTCTCCGAGACGAACACCGAGTCCTCGGGCAGCGCGAGCTTGACCGTCGCGGACTCGACGCCGTCGATCGCGCCGATCGTGCGGGCGAGCTCGCCCTCGAGCGCGCGCTGGTACGTCGTCTGCTGCTGGAACTCGCTCGACGTCATGGGCATCTCGTCGAGCAGCGAGTAGCCGCCGCCGTCCGCGTTGGTCGGCAGGCCGGCCGCGGCGAGCTTGATGCGCTGGTCGTACAGCGCCTTCTCCGGGACCAGGACGGTCGAGCCGCCGTCGGCGAGCTGGTACTGCACGCCGTCCGCGGTGAGCTGGTCGACGACCGCGGACGCGTCCGCGCCGGACAGACCCGTGAACAGCGGGCTCATCGTCGGGCGCGACATCCACGTCGAGAGCGCGAACGCCCCCAGCACGAGCACGGCGACGCCGATGAGCGCGAGCGTGCGCTGCGCGAGCGAGAACTGCTTGACGGCCCCCGTGAGACGGTCCACGGCGGCCTGCACCTGGGCGGGCATCAGGCCTGCATCCTCATGATCTCGGTGAACGCCTCGACGGCCTTGTTCCGCACGGCCGCGGTGAGCTCGAGCGCGGTCGACGCCTGCGCGGACGCGATCGTGTAGTCGTGCACGTCGTCGAGGTCACCCGTGACGGCACGCACCGCGAGCTCGTTCGACGTGGACTGCAGCTGCTGCAGGTTCTCGATCGAGCCGAGGATCCCGGCGAACTGGGCACCCGCGGCCGGGTCGGCGGCGGTCGCGGCGCGCGTCGCGTCGAGCGCACCGGTGGGGAGCACCCCCGTCACGGGGGTCACGGCGAAGGTCATCACTGCCGTCCGATCTGCAGGGCCGCCTGGTAGGTCTCGCGCGCCCGGTCCACGACCGTGGCGTTCGCCTGGTAGCCGCGCTGGGCCATGATCAGCTGGGTCATCTGGCTCGACATGTCGATGTCGGGGTACCGGACGTAGCCGTCCTCGTCGGCCAGCGGGTTCGACGGCTCGTACACGAGCCGGCCCTCGGCGCTGCCCTCGACGATGCCGGCGACCTGCACGCCCTGGTTCTCCCCCGCGCTCTCCGCGGCCACGACGTACTTGGCGCGGAACGCGTCCTCCGACGTCGGGCGGACGGTGTTGAGGTTCGCGAGGTTGTCGCTCACGGCGTCGAGCCACTTGCGGTGGACCGTCAGGCCGGTGGAGGCGATCCCGATCGCTCCGAAGATCGTCATCAGCTGGTCCTCATGGCGGTGCGGACGGACGAGAACTGGCCCGAGACCGCCTGGGTCGCGAGCTGGTAGCGCAGGTTGGTGTCGATGTTGAGCAGCGTCTCCGCGTCGAGGTTGACGTTGTTGCCGTCCTCGCGCGTGGGCTCCAGCGACCGGTGGGTGGTGGCCTCGACCGCGCCGCTGCCGTGCGCGACGGCACGCGTCAGCTCGTCCTCGAACCGGACGCGACGGGCCTGGAAGCCGGGTGTCTGGATGTTCGCGACGTTGTCCGCGATGGCGCGCTGGCGCAGCGCGAGGCCGTCGAGCGCGCTGTTGAGCGCGACGGAGCTCACGGAGTCGAACAGACCCATGACAGGTACACCTCTCCCGAGGACGGGTGGGGCGGCCGATCCGTGGCCTGTTGCGTGAGCGAGTCCTTGCTCACTCCCCCCATCGGCCGGGGGTCCGGGCCGATGAGAGGTTTCAGGACGGGCGAACGGGTGACATCACGCCTGGGCGTCGACGTACACCGGGAGGTCCGGGCGGACCGGGCGCAGCGCGTCGGCGGGGACGCGGACGTCGTCGAGCTCGACCTCCGCGTGCCCGCCGTGGTCCCGGTCGTCGTAGCCCAGCACGGTCAGCGGCCGCACGACGCGCACGCCGGGGGCGTCACGGGGGACCAGGACCATGCTCTGCTGCCGGTGCCGCGGAGCGTCGGGGTCCGTGCGCCCCATGACGACGAGCAGCGCGGCCTCGGGGTTCATCGCGCCCGTCGACCACCACTTGCGGCCGCTCACCACCCAGTCCGGGCCGTCGCGGCGGATGCGCGTGCGGATGGTCGTGGCGTCCGACGACGCGACGTCGGGCTCGGTCATGCAGAACGCCGACCGGATCTCGGCCCGCAGGAGGGGCCGCAGCCAGCGGTCCCGCTGCGCGTCGGTGCCGAACTCGGCGAGCAGCTCCATGTTGCCGGTGTCGGGCGCCGCGCAGTTCATGGCGACGGGGGCGAGCCGCGGGCTGCGGCCGGTGAGCTCGGCGACGGGCGCGTACTGGAGCGTCGTCAGGCCGCCGCCGTGCGGGCCGGGCAAGAACAGGTTCCACAGGCCCTGCGCACGGGCCTCGGCCTGGAGGTCGCGCACGACCGGGCGGGTGCCCCACTCGTCGGGGGTCGCCGCGACCTGCGCGTCGAGCGCCGGCTCCGCGGGCAGCACGTGCTCGTCGAGGAACGCCTGCGCGCGAGCGGTCACGTCGCGCGTGCGGGCGTCGGGGGCGAAGTCCATCAGGCCTCCCCGGCTCGGGTGCGGAGGGCCGCGGACCGTCCTGTGCGGGCGCGGTCGGCGAGCCGGGCGAGGCCCTCACGGGCGAGGGGCTCCACGAGGTCGCCGACGCGCTCGAAGCCCTCGCCCACCGTCCCCCCGGCGCGGAACCGGAGGTGCACGCCCTCGAGGATCACCGCGAGCTTGTAGGCCGCGAACGCGCGGTACCAGGCGAGGTCGGGCGGCGGCGTGCCGAGCCGGGCCGCGTAGGCGTCGACGAGCTCGGCGAAGTCCGGGTACCCGGCGGCCGGGTCGACCGCGGTGACGGTGTGGTCGTCGTCTGCGACGCGCGCGAGCTCCCAGTACAGGCCGAGCATGCCGAGGTCGACGGCCGCGTCGCCGAGCGTCGCCATCTCCCAGTCCAGGATCGCGGCGACGTGCGGCGGCTCGGCCGTCCCGCCCGCGTCCGCCTCCGCCGGTGCGCGGGCGACGAGCGCGTTGTCGAGGCGGTAGTCGCCGTGCACGAGCGCGGGCCGCCACGTCGTCGGCACGTCGGCGCGCAGGCGCTCCTGCAGGTCGTCGAGCGCGGGGACGTCGCGCGAGCGGGAGCCGTCGAGCTGCACGCCCCACCGGCGCACCTGCCGGTCGAGGAACCCGTCCGGCCGGCCGAGGTCGGCGAGGCCGACGTCGTGCGGGTCGACGGCGTGCAGCTCCGCGAGCAGCGTGGCGAGCTCGAGGCTCACGGCGCGCAGGTTGTCGGGGGACCAGCGGGCGTTCTGCTCGGGCGTCGCGAGCGCCTCGCCGTCGACGCGGGCCATGAGGAAGAACGGGGTCCCGGTGCCCGCGGCGCCGTCGGTGTCGTCGACGAGCGCGTACGTCGTCGGGACGGGGACGCGCGTGGCGCCGAGCGCGGACAGCACGCGGTGCTCGCGCGCCATGTCGTGCGCGGTGGCCTGCACGTGGCGCAGCGGAGGCCTGCGCAGGACGAGCGGCACGCGCGCGCCGTCGACCCGGTAGGTGAGGTTGCTGCGGCCGCCCGCGAGCAGCTCGGCGTGCAGCGGGGTGGCGTCGACGAGGTCCGGGCGGTGCGTGTGCAACCACGCGTCGAGGCGGGCGACGTCCAGGCCGGGCAGTGTGCGGTCGTGCACGGGCGGCCTCCGCGCGTCGGGCCGGGCGTCGGTGCTCGGCATCGTGGAGAGCATACCGCGCGGTCGGTATGTCGCGGGGCTCGATCGTCGGAGGTCGCCCCTACGCTGCCGTCATGTCGATGGACCACACCGGCGCGGTGCACTTCGAGAGCGGCGCGGCCTTCGAGGCCTGGCTCGTCGAGAACGGCTCGACGGCGACCCACGTCTGGGTGCGGATGGCCAAGAAGGGCAGCGGCGTCGCTTCCGTCGACTGGAACGCGGCCGTCGACGTCGCGCTCTGCTTCGGCTGGATCGACGGCATCGCGCGACGGCTCGACGACGACTGGTACGTGCAGCGGTTCACCCCGCGCCGCGCGAGGAGCGTCTGGTCGAAGATCAACCGCGACCGTGTCGAGCGGCTCACCGCCGAGGGTCGCATGCGCCCTGCCGGCGTCGCGGAGGTGGACCGGGCCAAGGCGGACGGCCGCTGGGACGCCGCGTACGACGGGCCGGCCGCCGCCGTCGTCCCCGACGACCTCGCCGCCGTCATGGCGACCCTCGAGGCGCTCCCGCCCGACGTCGTCCGCCCCCTCCTCGTCGAGGTCCTCGCCCGCGCCGTCGCACCCCAGCCGTGACGCTCGTCACGGACCCGCCGCGCGCATGAGACAGCACCCGCCCCGACAGGGGGTGCGGGTTAAGATCCGAGCACCACCAGCGTCCTTTAAGACCCGTCCCGTGAGGCGGGGAAGGAGTCCGCATGAGCACAGGCATGCCCGCGTCCAGCGGCAGCCTCGAGCACGCGAACGTCGTGCTCGGCGCCCCCGAGATCGGCCGGGCGCTCACCCGCATCGCCCACGAGATCCTCGAGCGCAACAAGGGCGGCGACGACGTCGTCCTCCTCGGCATCCCGACCCGCGGCCTCCCGCTCGCGCGCCGGCTCGCCCAGCGCCTCGCCGACGTCGAGCCCGGCCTCGACCCGGCCGCGCTCGCGGGCAGCCTCGACGTGACGATGTACCGCGACGACCTGGCCCACCAGCCGACGCGGACGATCGGCGCGACCGACATCCCGGGCGGCGGGCTCGACGGGCGTGTCGTCGTCCTCGTCGACGACGTCCTCTACTCCGGCCGCACGATCCGCGCCGCGCTCGACGCGATCAGCGACCTCGGCCGCCCGCGCGCGGTGCAGCTCGCCGCGCTCGTCGACCGCGGGCACCGCGAGCTGCCGATCCGGGCGGACTACGTCGGCAAGAACCTGCCGACCTCCACCACCGAGCGGGTGCGCGTGCTGCTCGAGGAGACCGACGGCCGCGACGCCGTCGTCATCGACGGGGGGACCCGATGAGGCACCTGCTGTCCGCGTCGGACCTCGACGTCCGCGACGCGGTGCGCATCCTCGACACGGCCGGGCAGATGGCCGCGACGCAGGCGCGCGAGATCAAGAAGCTCCCCACGCTGCGCGGGCGCACGGTCGTCAACCTGTTCTTCGAGGACTCGACGCGCACGCGCATCTCGTTCGAGACCGCCGCCAAGCGGCTGAGCGCCGACGTCATCAACTTCTCGGCCAAGGGGTCGAGCGTCTCGAAGGGCGAGTCCCTCAAGGACACGGCCCTCACGCTGCAGGCCATGGGTGCCGACGCGGTCGTCATCCGGCACCAGGCGTCCGGCGCGCCGCACACGCTCGCGCACGCGGGCTGGACGTCCGGCGCCGTGGTGAACGCGGGCGACGGGACGCACCAGCACCCGACGCAGGCGCTGCTCGACGCGTACACCCTGCGCCGCCACCTCGTGGGCGTCGGCGGGCGCGCCGACGTGAGCGGCCAGGACCTCGCGGGCCTGCGCGTCGCGATCGTCGGCGACGTCCTGCACAGCCGCGTCGCGCGGTCGAACGTGCAGCTCCTGCACACGCTCGGCGCGCACGTCACGCTCGTGTCGCCGCCGACGCTCGTGCCGGTCGGCGTCGAGGCGTGGCCCGCGCGGGTCTCGTACCACCTGGACGAGGTCATCGCCGACGACAAGCCCGACGCCGTCATGATGCTGCGCGTCCAGCGCGAGCGGATGTCGAGCGCGGGCGGCGGGTTCTTCCCGAGCCCGCTCGAGTACACCCGCGGCTACGGTCTCGACGCGCGGCGCCTCGCGGCGCTGCCCGAGCACGCGATCGTGCTCCACCCCGGCCCGATGAACCGTGGCCTGGAGATCTCCGCCGACGCCGCCGACTCGCCGCGCGCGGTGATCGTCGAGCAGGTCGCCAACGGGGTCGCCGTCCGCATGGCCGTGCTGTACCTGCTGCTCGCGGGCGAGTCGCCCGCCCCGACGACGAAGGTGGACGCGTGAACCCCCGGTACCTGCTGACGTCCGTCGCCCCGCTGGGCGCGGACCCCGTCGACGTGCTCCTCGCGGACGGCGTGGTCGCCGCGCTCGGCGCGGACGCCCGCGCGCAGGCCGGTGACGACGCGACCGAGGTCGACGGCACCGGCCTCGTGCTGCTGCCCGGCCTGGTCGACCTCCACACGCACCTGCGCGAGCCCGGCCGCGAGGACGCCGAGACGATCCGCACCGGCACGCGCGCCGCGGCGCTCGGCGGGTTCACCGCCGTGCACGCCATGGCCAACACCTCGCCGACGCAGGACACCGCGGGCGTCGTCGAGCAGGTCTGGCGGCTCGGCCGCGAGGCCGGCTGGGTCGACGTGCACCCGGTCGGCGCGGTGACCGTCGGGCTGGCGGGGGAGCAGCTCGCCGAGCTCGGCGCGATGGCCCAGTCCGAGGCCGCCGTGCGGGTGTTCTCCGACGACGGCAAGTGCGTGCACGACCCGGTGCTCATGCGGCGCGCGCTCGAGTACGTCAAGGCGTTCGACGGTGTCGTCGCGCAGCACGCGCAGGAGCCCCGGCTCACCGAGAACGCGCAGATGAACGAGGGCGTCGTCTCGGCCGAGCTCGGGCTGACCGGCTGGCCGTCCGTGGCGGAGGAGGCGATCATCGCGCGCGACGTGCTGCTCGCCGAGCACGTCGGGTCCCGCCTGCACGTCTGCCACCTCTCCACGGCCGGGTCCGTCGAGATCGTGCGGTGGGCCAAGTCGCGCGGCATCGACGTGACCGCCGAGGTCACGCCGCACCACCTGGTCCTCACCGACGACCTGGCCCGCGGCTACGACCCGGTGTTCAAGGTCAACCCGCCCCTGCGCACCGACGCCGACGTCGAGGCGGTCCGCGCCGGCCTCGCCGACGGCACGATCGACATCGTCGCGACCGACCACGCGCCGCACACGCGCGAGGACAAGGACTGCGAGTGGGCCGCCGCCGCCTTCGGCATGACCGGCCTCGAGACCGCGCTGTCCGTCGTGCAGCAGACGATGGTCGACACCGGCCGCCTCACGTGGGCCGACGTCGCGCGCGTCCTGTCCGAGGCGCCCGCCCGGATCGGCCGCGTCACCGACCACGGCCGCCCGATCGCGGTGGGCGAGCCCGCCAACCTCGTGCTGTGGGACCCGGCCGCGCGCACCACGGTCGACCCGGCGCAGCAGGCCACCAAGGCCGTCAACTCGCCGTTCCGCGGCCGGGAGCTGCCCGGACGCGT
>NZ_JAAXOY010000106.1 GCF_012396155.1 Cellulomonas septica
CTCGGCGTCGCGCAGGCGGGCGGCCTTCTCGAAGTCCTGCTCGTCGATCGCCGACTCCTTGTCGCGGCGCGTCTCGGCGATCTGCTCGTCGAGCTCGCGCAGCTCCGGCGGAGCCGTCATGCGGCGGGTCGCGACCGACATCTCCCGGCGCGCGCTCGCGTTCGCGCGGTTCAACGCGGCTCTGGCGGGTGTGGCGCCGCAGGTCGAGCTGCGGGAGGGGTCGATGCTCGAGCCCGTCGCCGAGGAGCGGTTCGACCTCGTCGTCAGCAACCCGCCGTTCGTCATCACGCCGCGATCTGCGGACGTGCCCGCGTACGAGTACCGCGACGGAGGGCGGGCAGGCGACGCGATCGTGCGCGAGCTGGTCGAGGGCGTCGGCGACGTGCTCGAGCCCGGCGGGGTCGCGCAGCTGCTGGGCAACTGGGAGGTGCGGCGCGGCGAGTCGTGGGACGAGCGGATCGGCGCGTGGGTCGACGCGTCCGGCCTCGACGCGTGGGTCGTCCAGCGCGAGCTCCAGGACCCCGCGCAGTACGCCGAGACGTGGATCCGCGACGGTGGCACGACGCCCGACCGCGACCGCGACGCGTGGGCGGCCCGGTACGGCGCGTGGCTCGACGACTTCGCGAGCCGCGACGTCGAGGCGATCGGGTTCGGGATCGTCACGCTGCGGCGCCCGCTCGACGGCGCGCGCCGGAGCCTGCGGCGCCTGGAGGAGGTCACGGGGACCGTCGCGCAGCCGCTCGGGCCGGTCATCGGCGCCGCGCTCGACGCGCACGACTGGCTCGCCGTGCGCACCGACGCCGATCTGACCGACGCGCGCCTCGTCGTCGCCCCCGACGTCACCGAGGAGCGCTACCTCACACCCGGCGACCCCGACCCGCAGGTCGTGCTGCTGCGCCAGGGCGGCGGGTTCGGCCGGACGGTGCAGGCGGGCACGGCGCTCGCGGGGTTCGTCGGGGTGTGCGACGGCGAGCTCACGGTCGGCCAGATCGTCGGCGCGCTGGGTGCGCTGCTGGAGGTGGGTGCCGACGCGGTCGCCGCCGACGTCCTCCCGTCGGTCCGCGGCCTGGTCACGGACGGTCTCCTCCTCCCGTCCTGACGCGGGCGCGCCGAGGGCCGGCCACCGCGTGGGGTGACCGGCCCTCGGCCGTGCGTCACGTCCGCGTCAGCGGAGCTCGACGTCGTCGATCACGTGCGTGCCCGCGTTGAAGTACAGGTTCACGCGCTTGACGTCGGACAGGAGCGCGCCGCACTCGGCGGTGAGGGTCGTGAGGTCGACGACGAGCGGGTCGTCGCCGGTCCGCGGCCCGGAGACCCACCCGACCTGCGCGGTCTCGCACCACTGCCACGACGAGCCGAGCTGGATCGCCGCCTTGGTGTCGAACCCGGTCGTCGAGACGACGTCGAGCGCGAGCGACGTGCGCCCGGTCCAGTCGGTCGTGGACGGGGTGAACGAGAACCACCCGCCGTCGGGTGCGGCGGCCTCGATCGTGAGCGCACCGCCGGACGCGGTCGCCGAGCCAGGGCCGTTGTCGAGCGGACCCCAGCCCTGCGCGCCGTCGGCGAAGTCCGAGAGCACGACGGGCTGCAGTGGCGACGGGAGCGCCTCGAACCGGTACAGGTACCGGGCGACCTCCTGCCGCTGCACGGGCTTGAGCACGCCGAACGTGTACGGCGAGGCGGGGTCGATGACGCCGACCTCGGTCGCCCACGTGATCGCGGTCCGGTACGGGTGCCACGTCGGGACGTCGCGGAACGCCTCGGTGCCCTCGGGCTCGGGGGAGCCGGCGAGCCGCCACAGGAGCTCGGCGGTCGACGACCGGTCGAGCGGCGCGTTCGGCAGGAACAGCAGCCCGTCGTCGACGAGGCCCTCGGCGACGAGCCACTCGACCGCGGTGTAGGCGGCGTTGCTCTTCTTGACGTCGAGGAACGACGGCTTGGCCGGCGGGGTGAACGACGCCTTCTCGTAGGCGTAGAGCAGCCGGGCCGCATCGGCGCGCTTGACCACGCGGGTCGGCTTGAACGTGCCGTCCGCGTAGCCTTCGTCGAGGCCCTGGTCGTGCAGCCAGAGGATCTCGGTCTCGTACGGGTGGCCCTTCGGGACGTCGGAGAACAGCGGCGGCGGCTCGACGCCCGGCAGGGCGGCGATGTCGTCGACCACGATCGACCCGGACGCGGCGCCGCCGTCGACGCTGTTGACGTAGATGTTGAACGACGTCAGGGCCTTGAGGTCGGCGTCGGAGATCCGCCGGTCGGCGTGCGCGGTGTCCCACGGCGCCGGCCGCCAGTCGACGAACGGGATGGTCACGAGCTGCGGCGCGTCACCGGCGAGCGACGGGTAGGCCTCGTAGGCGACGCCGCCGGCGTTGAGCTGGAGCACCATCTTGTTGTTCGAGCCGTCCGGGTCGACCCAGAGCGCGAGCTCGTTGAAGTCCGACCAGTCGCCGCTGATCTGCTTGCCCAGGCCCGTGTACGTCTGCGTCGCGAAGTCGTAGTCGAGCCGCAGCGCCTTCGCGCCGCTCCCGACGGACGCCGTCTCGAGCGAGATCGTGTTGGCGCCGTACGTCACGTACTCGGCGCGCAGCGCGGTGTCGTCGCCGTAGCCCTCGAAGTCGTCGACGAGGCCGGGCGCGAACGTCGGCTTCGGGCCGAGGACGACCTGGTTCGTGACGTCCAGAGTGCCGCCGCCGGCGAGCGTCGCGGTCGCCGTCACCGTGTACGTGCTGTTGTCGAGCTGCGCGGCCGTCGGCGACCACGGTGCGCTCCACCAGAGCGACCCGTCGTACGCCAGGTCGAGCGTGTCGACGACCGTGCCGCCCTTGGCGACCTGGACACGCACCGCCGTGGCCTCCGCGTTCGTGACGCGCACGCGCACGGTCGACGGCGACGTGGCGACCCGGGCGGCGTCGGCGGGCGACGCGATGTGCAGCACGGGCTGCGCGGGTGCCGCGTCGACCACACGGTCGAACGCCCCGCTCACCTCGGACGCGAACAGCGTGAACGGGTCGGCGGCGTACGCCTGGAAGTCCTCGAGCAGCGCGTCGCCGGGGACGGGGACGAAGTGCTGACCCGCGTCGAAGTTGGCCCACGTCTCCATGTACGCGTTGCGGCTCGCGACGGGGTCCGCCTTGATCGCCGCGAGCACCTTGGTGAACCACTGCGCGGGCGACGAGCCGCTCGTGCCGACGCCGCCGGTCACGCCGAACTCGGTGAACGCGGAGATCTTGCCCTTCTCGTCGGCGATCTCGGCGATCATCCGGAGGTCCGCGACGAGGCCCGTGAGGAACGCGTCGGACGCCGTGTTGTCGTACGTGTCGAGCCCGAGGACGTCGACGAACTGGTCGCCGGGGTAGGTCCGCAGGTAGACGTCACGGTTGCCGCCGAAGCCACCGCCCGGACCCCAGGCGTACAGGAAGTTCGAGACCCCCTTGACGTCGCGCAGGTACTCGACGGTGAACCGGTAGAGCTCCTGGTACTCGCCGGGCGACCCGAACGCGGCGCCCCACCAGAACCACGAGCCCGCGTTCTCGTGCCACGGCCGGAAGATGATCGGGATGAGGTCACCGTCGGCGTCACGCGACTGGTCGGCCAGCTCCGCGATGTCGTCGAGGTACGCGACCAGGTCGGCGTGGTGCGAGCCGCCCGGCAGGACGGCCCGCAGCGTGTCGCCCGAGGTGTCGTAGAACGAGCCGCCCGTCACGAAGTTCTCGACGTGGGCGCTCACGGTGTTGATGCCGCCGAGCGCGTCGGCCTTCGCGATGTAGTCGGCCATGACGGCGATGTTCTGGTCGCGCGTGTTCTCCGCGACGCCCGGCCGCTCCTTGCCCTCGATGATGAGGGTGTCCCAGCCGAAGACGGCGGGGAAGTCGCCCGTGACGTTCTTGACGTCCGACGTCGTGCCGTCGGTCGGGCCCGTCGTGAGGCCGAACGACGTCGTGTGCTGGTGGCCGAACAGGATGCCGTCGCCGCGGACGTCGTCGAGGTAGGAGAAGAGGGACCGGGTCTCGGCGGTCGCACCCGTGTCGACGATGTGCACGGTCGCGTCGGCGGGCGCCGCAGGGACGGGCGGTGCCGACTGGGCGGGCAGCGCGGACAGCCCGGTCACGGCGAGCGCCGCGGCCGTGGCGGCCAGGGTGCGGGCCGCCGACCGTCCGCGCGCGTGGCGCGGCAGGCTGCGGTTCGTCATTGAACCTCCAGGTGACGGTCGGGCCGAGCACCGGTGCTCGACCCTCCAGGGGCCGCGGCCGTCGCGAACCGGACGAGCGCGGACAGACTTCGTCAAGTTACCAAACTTAGTCGGAGCGGCCTAGACCGGACGTGGCTGGACCCGCGCCGCCTAAGCGATTCGCCGCCGTCCAGGTCGCGGGTGACGTCGGATGCGGCCCGCTCCCGCGAGCGCCGACGCCGGACAGGTGCGGCCGCCGACGGGTGCACAGGTCGCGCACAGCCTCGCGACAGGTCCGCGCCAGGACGCGTCCCTAGCGTCGCCAGCGCCCACCCCCGACTCACGAAGGACACCCGCATGCTGCGCGCCTGGAGGAGGACCCGTCGCTGGGTCCGGGTCCTCGTCGTCGCGCTCGCCGTCGGAGCGGTCGCCACCGGCACCTGGTGGTTCACGCTCCGCGACGCGAGCAGCGCCGCCGCCGAGGAACCCGTGACCCGCACCGTCACCGCGAGCCTCACGACGATGGAGAAGACCGTCGACGGGACCGGCACGCTGACGCCGGCCGTGCAGGAGGACGTCTCCTTCGCCGTGAGCGGCACCGTCACGTCCGTCGCCGTCACGCAGGGGCAGACCGTCACCGCCGGGCAGATTCTCGCGACCGTCGACACGCTGCGCCTCGACGCCGACCTGCTCACCGCGAAGGCCACGCTCGCGACCGCGCAGGCGCGGCTCGACGACGCGCAGGACGCCGACGACGGCACGTCGACCTCCGACGCCCAGATCGCGTCCGCGCAGGCGCAGGTCGAGGTCGCGCAGGCGCAGGTCGACGACGCCCAGGCGGCGCTCGCGGACGCGACGCTCGTCGCACCGGTCGCCGGGCTGCTGACCGCGGTGGACCTCGAGGTCGGGGACGCGGTCACCGGCAGCGGCGACTCCGGCGCGACGAGCCCGCAGGGCGGCGACACCACGGCGACCGCGCAGTTCACGATCGTCGGCACCGACGCGTGGCGGGTCGAGGTCGGGGTGTCCGACGCGGACGTCGCGCTCGTCGAGGTCGGCGACCAGGCCGAGCTCACCGTGGACGGCGCCGACGGCACCGTCTTCGGCACGGTCGCGTCCGTCGGGCTGCTGTCCACCAGCGAGGACGGCGTCCCGTCGTACCCCGTGACGATCGACGTCACCGGTGACCAGGAGGGTCTGCACGACGGGGTGTCCGCCGAGGTCAGCGTCGTGTACGAGCGCCGGACCGACGTGCTGACCGTGCCGAGCATGGCCGTGTCGACGGTCGACGGGCAGACCGTCGTGACGAAGGTCGAGGCTGACGGCACCCAGGTCGAGACGCCGGTCACGACCGGGGAGACGTCGGACGACCTCACCGAGATCACCGACGGCCTGACCGAGGGCGACTCCGTGGTGCTCGCGGTGTTCACGCCGCGCGCGACGCAGGACGGCGGCGGTCAGCAGTCGTTCCCCGTGCCCGGCGAGGGCGACATGGTCTTCCAGGGCAGCCCGGGCGGCGTCGCACCCGGCGGCGGCACGTTCCAGGGCGGACCGATGCAGGGCGGCGGCAATGGCTGAGCCCACGACGCTGACGGCGCCCAGGCCCGCGGGAGCGGCGACGCCGACCCCGGTCATCGAGCTCACGGGCGTCCGCAAGACGTACCGCACCGGCACCGTCGAGTTCGAGGCGCTGCGCGGCGTCGACCTGCGCATCGACGCGGGCGAGTACGTCGCGATCATGGGGCCGTCGGGGTCCGGCAAGTCGACCCTCATGCACATCCTCGGCTGCCTCGACGTCGCGACCGCGGGCACCTACCGGCTCGCGGGGGAGGACGTCGGCGACCTCGACGAGGTCGACCTGGCCGACATCCGCAACCGGCGCATCGGGTTCGTGTTCCAGCAGTTCCACCTGCTGCCGTCGCTGTCCGCGTGGCGCAACGTCGAGCTGCCGCTCGTCTACGGACAGGTCGCAGCGGCCGTCCGGCGCGACCGTGCCGTCGCGGCGATGCAGCGCGTGGGGCTGGGCGACCGGCTCGACAACCGCCCGGGGGAGCTGTCCGGCGGTCAGCAGCAGCGCGTCGCCGTCGCGCGTGCGCTCGTCGGTGAGCCCGACCTGCTCCTCGCCGACGAGCCCACGGGCAACCTCGACTCCGTCTCGACGCGCGACGTGCTGGCGCTGTTCGACGAGCTGCACGCGCAGGGCCGCACGATCGTCCTCATCACGCACGAGGAGGAGGTCGCGCAGCGCGCCGGACGGGTCGTGCGCGTGCTCGACGGGCTGGTCCGCACCGACGCCGGAGGTGCGCGGTGACCTGGACCGAGACCCTGCGCACCGGCTGGTCCGCGATCCGCACGCACGTCATGCGGTCGACCCTCACGGTCCTCGGCATCCTCATCGGGATCGCCGCCGTCATCCTCACCGTCGGCCTCGGGCTCGGCACCCAGAAGGACGTGTCCGAGCAGATCAGCGCGCTGGGCAGCAACCTGCTCATCGTCCGGCCGGGGTCGTCGACCGACTCCTCGGGGATGCGCGGCGGGTTCGGCACCGGCACGACCCTGACCCGGGCCGACGCCGAGGCGCTCGCGTCCGACGTGAACGCGCCCGACGTCGCGGGTGTCGCCGCGGAGAAGTCGTCGGGCGCGTCGGTCGAGGCGGGCGACACCAACTGGACCACGCAGGTCGTGGGCACGACGACGTCGTGGCTCGACGTGCGCGGCCGCGAGGTCGCGTCGGGCGAGTTCTTCACCGCCGCCGACGAGGAGTCCGGCGCGGCCGTCGTCGTGCTCGGCCCCGAGACCGCGACCGAGCTGTTCGGCACGACGCGCGTCGTCGGGCAGACCGTGACCGTGGACGGGACGGACCTGCAGGTCGTCGGGGTCCTGGCGGCCGCCGGCGCGAGCGGGGACAGCGACCTCGACGACGTCGCCGTCGTGCCCATGTCGACCGCGGCCGACACCCTGTTCGGCGGCACGGACCGCAACGCCGTCTCGACGATCTACCTGCAGGCGGAGTCCTCCGACGCGCTCGGCGCCGCCTACCAGGAGGCCGAGCAGACGCTGCTCGCGCTGCACGGGATCAGCGACGCCGACTCCGCCGACTTCACGATCAACAGCCAGGACGCGCTCGTGTCGACCGCGACCGCGGTCTACCGGACGCTCACCGTCCTGCTCACGGGTATCGCCGCGCTGTCGCTGCTGGTCGGCGGGATCGGGGTCATGAACATCATGCTCGTCTCGGTCACCGAGCGGACCCGCGAGATCGGGCTGCGCAAGGCCCTCGGGGCGCCGCCGTGGGCGATCCGGCGGCAGTTCCTCGTCGAGGCCGGGGTCCTCGGGCTCGGCGGCGGCGTGCTCGGTGCCGTGCTCGGCATCGTCGGCGCGCGCGTCCTGCCCGGGCTGCTCGACACGTCCGTCGTCGTGTCCGGAGCCGCCGTCGCCGGGTCGATCGTCGTCGCGCTCGCCATCGGGCTCGTGTTCGGCGTCTACCCCGCGACGCGCGCCGCCCGGCTCGCCCCCATCGACGCGCTGCGCGCGGAGTGACCGTGCCCCGCCGACCCCGCCCACCCGCCCTCGCACCCACGACCCGGCACGCCGTCCGACCCACCGTCCGCGCCGCCGAAGGAGCCCCCGCCATGACCCGCACCGCTCTCGACCACCGCGACCGTCCCGCACCCGGCCGGGC
>NZ_JAAXOY010000107.1 GCF_012396155.1 Cellulomonas septica
GCGTCGGGGGCGTCGGCCGCGAGCGCGCCCGCAGCGCGCGCACGTGCCGTCGTCGATCCGCCGCGCGTGCTCATGACACCACTCTCGCACACTGATTGACTTTTCCCAATCAGTCGCGCCACCCTGGGTCCGTGACGACCCCCTCCCCCGCTCCGGCGACGGCCGAGACCGCCCCGCGGCGGTCCCTCATCCACCACGCCGACTTCCGCCGGCTGTGGACGGGTGACGCGCTCGGTCAGCTCGGCACCCAGCTGACCGTCATCGCGCTCCCCGTCCTCGCGGTCGACACGCTCGCCGCGACCGAGTGGGAGATGGGCGTCCTCAGCGCCGCCGAGACGCTCGCGTTCCTCGTCATCGGCCTGCCCGCGGGCGCGTGGGTCGACCGGATGCGCAAGCGCAACGTGCTCATCAACGCCGACCTCGTCCGGGCGCTCGTGCTCGGCGTCGTCGTGGTCACCGCGCTCACCGGGCACGCGTCGATGCCGCTGCTCATCGGGGCGGCGCTCGTCATCAGCGTGTGCAGCACGTTCTTCGACGTCGCACACCAGAGCTACGTGCCGTGGCTCGTGGGCCTCGACCACATCGTCGAGGGCAACTCCAAGCTCCAGTCGACGCAGTCCGTCGCGATGGTCGTCGCCCCCGCGATCGCGGGCGCGCTCCTGCGCGTCGTCGCCGCGCCCGTCCTCATGGCCGTCAACGTCGTGACGTACGTCGTCTCGGCGTTCGCCGTCGGGCGCATCCGGCACCGCGAGCAGCCGCCCGCGCCCGAGACCCGCCGACCGCTGCGCGTCGAGATCGCCGAGGGCGTGCGGTTCGTCGTGCACCAGCCGCTGCTGCGCCGCATCGTCGCGTGCACGGGCATCGGCAACCTGTTCAACACGGCCGCGGGGGCTCTCGCCGCGATCTACGCGCTGCGTATCCTCGGCCTCGACACCGCCGCGTTCGGCACGGTCCTGTCCGCCGGGGCGGTCGGCGGCCTGCTCGGCGCCGTCTCCGCGGACCGCCTCGCGCGCCTCGTCGGCGAGGGTCGGATCATCCCGCTGTCCGCGCTGCTGTTCGTCCCCGCCGCCGTCCTGCTGCCCCTCGCGGTCGTCGTGGACGTCCCCGCGCAGGTGGTGCTCATCGCCGCGGGCGTCCTCCTCAGCTTCTCCGTCGTCGTCTACAACGTCGCGCAGGTGTCGTTCCGGCAGCGGCTGTGCCCGCCCGCGCTGCTCGGGCGCATGAACGCGTCCGTGCGGTTCTTCGTCTGGGGCACCATGCCGCTCGGCGGCATCCTCGGCGGGTGGCTCGGCACGCAGATCGGCGTCGTGCCGACCCTGTGGGTGTGCGCGGGCGGCGCGCTGCTGTCGACGATCCCCGTCGTGTTCTCACCGCTGCTGCGCATGCGCGACCTGCCGCGCCCCGACGACGCCCCGACCGGCCAGGCGCCGACGGACGAGGACGCGACGACGCCGAAGGCGTGAGGCCACGCGACGGCTCGGGACGCCGCACCGGCCGTCGGCGACGACGGGACCCTCAGAGGTCGTACTCGACGACCAGCGGTGCGTGGTCCGAGAACCGCTCGGCGTAGGTCGGCGCCCGGTCGACGGTCGCGCGCACCGCGGCGTCGGCCAGGTCGGGCGTCGCGAGCTGGTAGTCGATCCGCCAGCCCGCGTCGTTGTCGAACGCCTTCCCGCGCCAGGACCACCACGTGAACGGGCCGGGGCCCTCACCACCGAGCTCGCGGCCCAGGTCGTGCCACGACAGGTCGTCGAACCAGCGATCCAGGTAGGCGCGCTCCTGCGGCAGGAAGCCCGCCGCCTTGAGGTTGCCCTTCCAGTTCTTGATGTCCGCCTCGCGGTGCGCGATGTTGAGGTCGCCCGCGACGACCGCGAACCCGCCGTCCCGGGACAGGTCACCGAGCCGCGCGGTCACGTGGTCGAGGAAGGCGTACTTCTCGTCCATCGACGGGGTCCCGAGCGTGCCCGAGTGGATGTACGTCGAGACGACCGTGACCTTGCGCGCGGGGGCGCCGTCGTGCGAGGGCACCGCGAGGTCGGCCTCGACCCACCGCCCGGTGTCGCCCGTGACCCCGGTCTTCAGGCCGATCCGCACCGCGTCCATGGGCAGCCGCGACGCGATCGCGACGCCGGCCCGGCCCTTCGTCTCCGACGCCTCGTGCGCGAGGTGCCACTCGTCGGCGGACAGGTGGTCGGCGAGGATCTCGTCGGACGCGCGGACCTCCTGCAGCAGCAGCACGTCGGGCTTGCGCGCCTCGAGCCACGCCCCCATGCCGCGCTTGTAGGCCGCGCGGATGCCGTTGACGTTGACGGTGGCGATCGTGAGCACCGCACCATCCAACCCCACGCCGCCGACAGGCCCGACCCCCTCCGGCCGGGCCTGCGGCGAGCGGCGGGTCAGTCACCGCGGTAGGCGGCCTCCAGCGCGGCGATGTCGAGCTTCTTCTGCGTGAGCATGACCTGCGTCGCGCGCGCGGCGCCCTCGGGGTCGGCGTCGGGCGACATGGTCCACATCGCGAGCTGACGCGGGACGACCTGCCAAGACAGGCCGAAGCGGTCGGTGAGCCAGCCGCACGCGACCTCCTCGCCGCCGCCCTCGAGCAGTGCGTCCCAGTACCGGTCGAGCGTCTCCTGGTCGTCGACGTCGACCAGGAACGAGAAGGCGGCGTTGAGCGTGAGCGAGGCGCCGGCGGAGATGGCCGTGACCGGCATGCCGTCGAGCACGAACTCGACGAGGAACGGGTCGCCCTTCTTGACGTCCGGCATGTCGGCGGGCGCGTGGACGATGTTCGTGATCGTCGAGTTCGGGAAGACCGAGACGTAGAACTCGGCGGCCTCGACGGCGTTGTCGTGGTACCAGAGGTGCGGCTGGACGATGCCCATGACGGGTCCTCCCGGGAGTCGGCGGGTCGACGGTCGTCGACCACTCTCCTCCCGACAGACCGGCCCCGGTACCCGCACTCATCGGGGTACCGGGGCCGATCTCGGACCAGGCGGGCGGATCAGCCCGCGAGGCGCTCCGCGGTGTCGACGACGTTGCTCAGCAGCATCGCGCGCGTCATGGGACCGACGCCGCCCGGGTTGGGCGACACCCACGACGCGATCTCGAGGACGCCCGGGTCGACGTCGCCAACGACGCGGCTCTTGCCGGTCTCCGGGTCGGTCGCGCGGGACACGCCGACGTCGATGACGACGGCGCCCGGCTTGACGATGTCGGCCGTGATGATCCCCGGCACGCCCGCCGCGGCGACGATGACGTCGGCGTTGCGGGTGTGCTCCGCGAGGTCCTCGGTGCCCGTGTGCGTGAGCGTGACGGTCGCGTTGATCTCGCGCCGCGTGAGCAGCAGGCCGATCGACCGGCCGACGGTGACGCCGCGCCCCACGACGACCACGTCCGCGCCGCGCAGGTCGACGTCGTGCCGCAGCAGCAGGTCGACGATGCCGCGCGGGGTGCACGGCAGCGGGCTCGTGACGGGCTCGTTGACGCGCAGGACCAGGCGCCCGAGGTTGGTCGGGTGCAGGCCGTCGGCGTCCTTGTCGGGGTCGATGAGCTCGAGCACGCGGTTGGTGTCGATCCCCCGCGGCAGCGGGAGCTGCACGATGAACCCGGTGCACTCCGGGTCCTCGTTGAGCCGACGGACCGCGGCCTCGATGTCCTCCTGCGTCGCGTCCGCGGGGAGGTCCTCCCGGATCGACGCGATGCCGACCTCGGCGCAGTCGCGGTGCTTGCCCTCGACGTACCAGCGCGAGCCGGGGTCGTCGCCGACGAGCAGCGTGCCGAGGCCCGGGCGGATGCCGCGGGTCGCGAGAGCGGCGACGCGCTCCGCGAGCTCGCCCTTGATGCGCGCCGCGGTGGCCTTGCCGTCGAGGATCTGTGCCGTCATGTGCGCCGCCTCAGTACTGCTGGAGGCCGGAGTACAGCGGGAACGCCTCGGCGAGCTTGGCCACGCGGGCCCGCAGCGCCTCGACGTCGGTCGACGCACCACCGACGAGCGCGGTCGCGATGATGTCGGCGACCTCCGTGAACTCGGCGTCGCCGAAGCCACGGGTCGCGAGCGCGGGCGTGCCGATGCGCAGGCCCGAGGTGACGCGCGGGGGGCGCGGGTCGAACGGCACGGCGTTGCGGTTCACGGTGATGCCCGCGGCGTGCAGGAGGTCCTCGGCCTGCTGGCCGTCGAGGTCCGAGTGCCGCAGGTCGACGAGGACCAGGTGCACGTCGGTGCCGCCCGTGAGGACGGAGACGCCCGCGTTGGAGACGTCGGTCGCGGTGAGACGGTCCGCGATGATGCGCGCGCCGTCGATGGTCCGCTGCTGGCGGTCCTTGAAGTCCTCGGTGCCGGCGACCTTGAACGACACGGCCTTCGCGGCGATGACGTGCATGAGCGGGCCGCCCTGCTGACCCGGGAACACCGCGGAGTCGATCTTCTTGGCGTACTCCTGCTTGCTCAGGATGAAGCCCGAGCGGGGACCGCCGATCGTCTTGTGCACCGTCGACGACACGACGTCCGCGTGCGGGACGGGCGACGGGTGCAGGCCCGCGGCGACGAGGCCCGCGAAGTGCGCCATGTCGACCCAGAGCTTCGCGCCGACCTCGTCGGCGATCTCGCGCATCGCGGCGAAGTCGAGGTGGCGGGGGTAGGCCGACCAGCCGCCGATGATGACGTCGGGGCGGTGCTCGAGCGCGGCCGCGCGGATCGCCTCGGGCTCGATGCGGAACGTCTGCGGGTCCACGCCGTACGCGGCGACGTCGTAGAGCTTGCCGGAGAAGTTGATCTTCATGCCGTGCGTGAGGTGGCCGCCGTGCGCCAGCTCGAGGCCGAGGATCTTGTCGCCCGCGTTGATGAGCGCGTGCAGCACGGCCGCGTTCGCCGTGGCGCCGGAGTGCGGCTGGACGTTCGCGTGCTCCGCGCCGAACAGGGCCTTCGCGCGGTCGATCGCGATGTTCTCCGCGATGTCGACCTGCTCGCAGCCGCCGTAGTAGCGGCGGCCCGGGTAGCCCTCGGCGTACTTGTTGGTGAGCACGGAGCCCTGCGCCTGCAGGACCGCGCGCGGCACGAAGTTCTCGGAGGCGATCATCTCGAGCGTGCCCTGCTGGCGGGCGAGCTCGCCGTCGAGGACGGCGGCGATCTCCGGGTCGAGCTCGGAGATGTTCTGGTCGAGGATCGGGGTGTTGTCGGCGCTCATCGGGCGACTCCCTGGGGCATCAGCGGACGGATCATCGGGTGCGGAGGGGATGTGCACCGGCACGCGGACGGGCACGCACACACTCACTCCGTGTGGTGACCGTGGGCCCAGGCGTCCGACCCGAAGTCTGCTGCTGCTCGTCGCTCCCCGGTGGTGACCCACCCGCTGCGCCAGTCGCGACCAGGAGAGCCTAGCAACACCGACGTGCGAGCGGTCAGCGGTATCCATCAACAGTCACGGGCTTCGACCGTCGTCAGCGGGCAGGCGGCTCGATGAGGTCCCACGCACCGCCGTACAGGTCCTCGAAAACGGCGACCGTGCCGTAGGACTCGTACCGGGGCTCCTCGCGGAATCGCACCCCGTGCTCGGTCATCCGCGCGTGCTGGCCGGCGAAGTCGTCGGTCTCCAGGAAGAACGCGACGTCCTCGCCCGCCTGCCGCCCGACGGGAGCGCCGTCACCGGCCAGCGCCAGCACCAGTCCCGTACCGCCGTCGGACGGCCCGACGACGACGCGCCGCCACCCGCCGGGGAACGTCTCGTCCTGGCGGACCGTGAGGCCCAGTGCGTCGACGAAGAACCTCAGCGCCTCGTCGTGGTCGTGGACGAGGAAGGTGACGTCGCGCAGCCGGATCATCTGGCGAGCGTAGGCCGCGGACCCCTGCCGAGGCGGCGCCCGTCGCGTCAGTGGCCGTCGACGTCGTCCGGCGTCTCGAAGACCGCGAGCCAGCGGCGCAGGAGGTGCTCGAGCTGGTCGACGTCGGCGGGGTCGAGGGCGTCGAGGAGGCGGCGCTCGTTGGTCATGTGGTCGGTGAAGGCGGCGTCGATGATTTCGATCCCGCGCGGGGTGAGCGCGATGACCCGCGCACGGGCGTCGCGCTCGGAGACCCGGCGCGTGACGAGGCCCGCGGCCTCGAGACGGTCGACGCGCTTGGTCATGGCACCGCTGGTCACGAGGGTGTTGGCACAGAGGTCGCCCGGGGTGCGCTCGTAGGGTGCACCGGTTCGGCGCAGGGTCGCGAGGACGTCGAAGTCGCCCTCCCCCAGCCCGTGCTGCCGGTAGACCGCGACGAGCTCGTCGGTGACGTGGTTGGCGACGCGGCTCAGACGGCCGATGACGCCCTGCGGGCGGACGTCGAGGTCGGGGCGTTCGTGCCGCCACGCGGCCTGGATGCGGTCGAGGCGGTCCAGGCAGTCGAGGTCGCTGTCCGGCCCGGCCGCCGTCGAGCGCGCGGCACGCGCGTCGGTGCGGGTCGTCGGATCCACGTCGGTCATGGGGTCGATCTTATCTTCCATGGAAGGTATGTTGTCTTCCGTGGAAGAGAAATCGCTCCGCTGGTCGCTCGTCACGGCGATCGCGCCGCTCACGTGGGGCACCACCTACTACGTCACCAAGCACGCGCTCCCCGCCGACGCCCCGCTGTGGGGAGCCGTCCTGCGCGCGCTGCCCGCGGGCCTCGTCCTGCTGCTCGTCGTCCGACGCCTGCCCCGCGGCTCGTGGTGGTGGCGGTCGCTCGTGCTCGGCACGCTGTCGATGGGTGCGTTCTTCGCGCTCATCTACGTCGCCGCACAGCTCCTGCCGTCGTCGGTCGCGTCGACCGTCATGGCGACCTCGCCCGTGGTGATGATGCTCGTCGCGTGGGCGCTGCTCGCGCAGAAGCCGCGCGTGCTCGCGCTCGCGGGTGCCGGGCTCGGCGTCGTCGGCGTCGCCGCGATGCTGCTCACCGGCGGCGGGGAGATCCGGCCCCTCGGCGTCGCCGCGTCGGTCGCGGCGATGCTCATGTCGAGCGTCGGGTTCGTGCTCGCGACGCGCTGGGCCGACGGCGTCGACGTCGTCTCGTCGACCGCGTGGCAGCTCGTCGCCGGCGGTCTCGTGCTCGTGCCGTTCGCGGTCGCGGTCGAGGGCGCTCCCCCGGCGCTCGACGGTCGCGCGATCCTCGGGTTCGCGTACGTGTCGCTCGTCGCGACGGCGGTCGCCTACCTGGCCTGGTTCAGCGGACTGCGGCGGCTACCCGCGGGGACCGTCGGGCTCGTGGGGCTGCTCAACCCCGTCGCCGGGGTGCTGGTCGGCGTCCTCGTCGCGGGTGAGCACCTCGGGCCGCTGCAGGTCACCGGGATCGTCGTCGTGCTCGCCGGGGTCGTGCTCGGCCAGCCGGCCGTCGACCGCCTGCTGCGCGGGCGGCGCATGCGCCGCGCCGAGATGAGCACGGTCGTCGCCGACTCCGCGTCGACCGCCGTCCCGGCGCCGGCGTCGAGCGGCGTCGCGGACCCCGCGTCAGGTGGCGTCCCAGAGGCCCCGGTAGAAGGCGGTCCGCACGGGGTCCGGCGCGATCCCGTAGGCGTCCAGTAGCGGCTCCTCGAACCCGGGCCCGTAGTTCCAGATCGTGCTGTACGTCGCGACGGCGAGGTCGGCCCAGCGGTCCGCGACACCGAGCGTGCCGAGGTCGACATGGGCCAGCCACGTGCCGTCGTCGGCGAGCAGGGTGTTCGGCGCGCACGCGTCGCCGTGGCACACGACGAGCCTGTCGACCGGCGGCGGCGGACCGAGCGCGGCGCGCTCGTGTGACGGGCCGCCCTCCCGTGCGTCGGCCGCCGCGACCCGCGCGTCCACGCCCCAGTCGAAC
>NZ_JAAXOY010000108.1 GCF_012396155.1 Cellulomonas septica
GGTCGTTGTGGAGCGCGGCACCGAGCGCGCGGGCGTCGCCGGCCCGCAGCGCCTGCATGAGCGGCACGTCGGCCTCGGGGTCCGGCTCGGCGAGGGCGTCGTGCCCGTGCAGCTCGTCGAACGCGCGGTACACGGCGGGCGTCGACAGCCCGCGGTGCTGCACGGCGAACGCCCAGTGGAACTCGCCGCGCGTGAGGGCCGGCGTGAGCAGATGGCCGCGACCGGACCCGACGGCGGTGTGGCCGGTCAGCGAGAACGGCACGTCGGACCCGAGGCTCGCGGCGAGGTCCAGCAGGTCGTCGCGGCTCAGGCCGGTCCGCCAGAGCGCGTCGCACGCGACGAGCGCGGCAGCGGCGTCGGCCGAGCCGCCCGCCATGCCGCCCGCGACGGGGACGTCCTTGACGACGTGCAGGTGCACGCCCGTGTCGATCCCGACGCGCTCGGCGAGCAGGCGCGCGGCCTGGAGCGCGAGGTTGCCGTCGTCGGTCGGCACGACCTCCGCCTGCGGGCCGCTCACGCTGAGCTCGAAGGTCTCGGAGGGCGTCGCGACGACCTCCTCGAAGACGCCGACCGCCTGGAACACCGTCGACAGCGGGTGGTAGCCGTCCTCGTCGCGCGGGCCGACCCGCAGCGACAGGTTGATCTTCCCGGGCGCGCGGACCCTGACCTCGTGCTCGGGCAGCGGGGCCACGGGGGTCAGCGTCACGGCTCCACTGTGCCAGGTCCGCCAGGACCCGCGCCCGCGGGGGACGCCAGCTGCTCGGCGATGCGCGCGAACGCCTCGATGTCGAGCCGCTCGCCCCGGGCCTGCGGGTCCACCCCTGCGGCGACGAGCGCGGCCTGCGCGGCGTCGGCCGACCCGGCGAGCGTCGCGAGGGCCGGGCGCAGCATCTTGCGCCGCTGCGCGAACGCCGCGTCGACGACCGCGAACACCTCCTCGCGGGCCGCGGTGGTGCTCGGCGGCTCGCGTCGGTCGAGCCGGACCAGCGCGGAGTCGACGTTCGGCACGGGCCAGAACACGCTGCGGCCGACCGTTGCGGTGCGACGCGCGTGCGTGTACCAGGCGGCCTTCGCCGACGGCACGCCGTACGTGCGGCTGCCGGGCGGTGCGGCCAGGCGGTCGGCGACCTCGGCCTGCACCATGACGAGCGCGCGCTCCAGGGAGTCGAACCGCTCGAGGAACGTGAGCAGCACGGGGACGGACACGTTGTACGGGAGGTTGGCGACGAGCGCGACGGGCGGCTTCCCCGGGAGCTCGCGCACCTCGAGGGCGTCGCGCAGCACGACGGTCAGGCGGTCACGGCCGTCCGCGTCGCGCAGCACGACGACCGGCGAGCCGTCCAGGTCGTCGGCCTGCGCCACCGTGAGCCCGGGCACGTGCTCCGCGACCGTGCCGGGCAGCAGCCGCGCGAGGACCGGGTCGATCTCGACCGCGACGACGTCCGCGTCCGCCTCGAGCAGCCCGAGCGTCAGCGACCCGAGCCCGGGGCCGACCTCGACGACGCGCTCCCCCGGCCCGACGTCCGCCTGCCGCACGATCTTGCGGACCGTGCCCGCGTCGAGCACGAAGTTCTGCCCGAGGGTCTTGGTGGGCCGCACCCCGGCCCGCTCGGCGAGCGCCCGGATCTCCGCGGGCCCGAGCAGCGAGGTCGACATGGCGAAGAGCCTAGGCGCTCGCGCGGGGACGCCGACGCCCGCCGACCCCGGGCGGGGCGGCGGGCGTCGGGACGCGTGGCGTCAGGAGCGCGTCAGGTGCGCGTCAGGAGAAGAGGTACTTCCCGCAGTGGGGCCACTGGCCCGCACCGGAGCGGTTGTACAACATCTTCGCGCGCGCGGTCTGCTCGTCGGGGCTGGCCTGGGACGGGAGGCCGGCGCCGCCGACCGCCTGCCACGTCGCCACCGAGAACTGGTAGAGCCCGTGGTACTTGCCCGTCGACGACACGGCCGACGGGTTGCCGCCGGACTCGCACTTCGCGAGCGCGGCCCAGTTGAGCGAGTCGGCGCTGCCGCCCGCCGTGATCGGGCCGGCGGCGGCCGTCGAGCCGGACGACGTCGCCTTGGGCGCGGGCGCCGGGCGGGCCTTGGTGCCGGTCTTGACGAGCTCGTCGACCGGGGCCTGCGTGATCTGGTCGGACACGGTCTCGCGGGCCGTCTCGACGCCGTCGACCGTCGTGACGCGCTCGACGAGCGTGCGCACGCCCGCGACGCCCGCGACGGCGACCTTGCGCTGGCCGGTGTAGAGGCTCGCGTCCTCCTGCGTGCTCGACGCGAACGGCACCGCGTGCGTCGAGGCGACCTCCTGCACGGCGACGCGGTTCACGACGACCTGCACGCGCCCCTCGGGCGACTGGCGGACGGAGACCCGGTCGAGCGGGTTGAGCGTGATGCCGAGCTCGCCGAGGACCTGCGCGACGCGTGCGTCCCCGTCCGGCGTCTGCAGCGTCTGGCCGTCGACGAGGACGTCGGCGGAGCCGTGCAGCGTCAGGTCGAGCGCGAGCTCGGGGCGGCCGCCGGCGGCGGAACGGGACGCGACGAGGGCGACGTCGCTCGCGCGGGACGCGAGCGTGTCGAGCGCCTCGTCGGCGGTGATCGCGGTGGTCCACACCGGCTTCTCGGTCCCGTCGAGGGAGACGGTCACCTGGCGCGCGTGGCGCACGACGACGTCGGTGCCCTCGGTGAGCGCACCGCTCGGCGTGACGACGTCGCGCTCGCCGAGCTGGACGCCGTGCTCGGCGAGCAGCCCGTCGACGGAGCCGGCGAACGTCGTGACGCGCACGACCTCACCGTCGACGTCGAGCGTCACGGCCTTGTTCGCGTGGGCGTAGCCGGCCGTCGCGCCACCCACGAGGATGACCGTGGCGGCGGCGACGAGCGGGACCAGTCGACGACCGGACCGGAGGCCCTTCGTCGCGGTGACCTGACCGTCGGTGGCGGTCGGGGTCTCGTCCCCCGGCGTCTGGGGGGACTCGGCGCTGGTGCGCGCGAAGGGACTGCGGAATCGGGTCGTGAAGGTCACGAGGCTCCAGCCGTCGTCGTGCCCGGGCACGGGGTCCAGGTCGCGCCCTCGCAGGGCACCCGGTGGGCGCGTGGCTCGTGGCGCACACGGGAGGTCGGCCCTCAGGCCGTCCCCCACCGGTCCCGGATCCCCGATCCGGCCGTCGTGACGGCTGCTGTCCGAGCCGTCGGGCGGGTCCCGCGCCGTCGTCACGACCGCCGTGCGTCGGATGCACACGGAGGCCCGGACGGGCAGGACCGACACGCGACCGTAACGGAACCGTGACAGATCTCCAACCCCGTGCCGGGGTCCGACCGGGGTGAAAGAGGTCACACCTCGACGTCGCCGCAGGTCAGGGCCGCGCGGCCCCGACGGTCAGTACCAGCCCTTGGCCTGGCTGTGCGCCCACGCGCCGCACGGCGTGCCGTACCGGGCGCTGATGTAGTTGAGGCCCCAGGTGATCTGCGTCGCGGGGTTCGTCTGCCAGTCCGCGCCGACCGTCGCCATCTTCGAACCGGGCAGCGCCTGCGGGATGCCGTACGCCCCCGACGACCTGTTCTCGGCGTTGACGCGCCAGCCGCTCTCCTTGTTCCAGAGCGACAGCAGGCAGGCGAACTGGTCGTCGCCCCAGCCGCGCGCCGCGGCCATCTCCTTGCCCATCGCCTGCGCCGTGCCCGGCTCGACCGCGACCGTCGACGGGTCGGGGAGCTCCGCGGTGCCGACCCGCACGACCTGCGTCACGGGTGGCGTGGTGACGACCGACGTGATGGGCGTCCGGCCGACGACGACCCCGCCGACGACCTGCAGCTCGTACGTCGTCGTGCGCACACCCGCGCGCCCCTTGGTCTTGACGACCTTGTTGCCCTTGACGAGCGTCGGGTCCTCGACCTCCTGCGTCTCGAACGGCATCGCCTCGGTGAGCGTCTCGCCGCCCGTGCCGGCCCGCGTGACCAGCACGACGAGGCCGTCGACCGCGGTGGCGTCGAGCGGCACCGAGACCTTGTCGCCCTCGTTGAGCACCAGACCGACGTCCTTGAGCGCGTCGCGCACGACCGCGGCACTGCTCAGGCCGTCGATGACCTGGCCGTCGACGACGAGGTGGATCGTCTTGAGGGTGGAGACGCGCAGCACGTCGCCGCGCTCGAGCGCCGAGCTGCGGGACGCCGAGAGCCGCACCTCGCCGCCGCGGAGGCCGAGCCCGTCGACGGCCTCACCCACGGTGAGCGCCGTGCTCCAGACCGTCCGCTCCTCGCCGTCGACCTCGACCTGGAGCTCGTGACCGTGCCGCACGACGATCTGCCCGCCGCGCGCGATCGGGTCCCCGAGCCCGGGGGCCACGAGGTCGCGCTCGCCGACCTGCACGTCGCTGCCCTCGAGCACGTCGGCGACCGTCCGGCCGAACGCCTGCACCTCGACCGACCGCCCGTCGACGTCGAGCGTGACCTCCTTGTGCAGCACCGCGAACGCGCTGGTCACGCCGACGACGAGCGCCAGGACCACGGCCCGCGCGAGGGCGGGCAGCGCGCGCGACCGCGCAGCGGTCACGGGCGGGTGGGCAGGGCGCACGCGGTGAGTCCTTCGGGCCGGGAGGGGACGGCTCGGGCGACCCTCGCGGACCACCCTGCGGCGACCGACGTGGACGCCTGTCCGACCGTAACCGATCCGTGACCCGGCCGACCACCCACGGCCGGACCCCGGACGCCCGCCGACGTGCGCGCGCACCGCCCGTGACGACGCGACCCCGGGGTCACCAGGGACCGTAGACCTGCTCCGCCGTCGCCGAGACGCCCGCGCACACGTCCTCGAGCGACCGGCCCGTGACCTCGGCGACCGTGCGCACCGTGCCCGGCAGCAGGTACGGCGCGTTCGGGCGGCCGCGGAACGGGTGGACCGTGAGGTACGGCGCGTCGGTCTCGACCATCAGCAGCCCGGGCGGGACCTCGCGCAGCGCCGCGCGCAGGTCGTCGTTCGCACCGAACGAGACCGGCCCCGCGAACGACAGGAACCAGCCGTGCGACACCGCGAGCCGCGCGAGCTCCGCGTCGCCCGAGAAGCAGTGGAACACCGTCCGCTCGGGCGCACCGTCCGCGAGCAGGACCTCGACGACCTCGGCGTGCGCGTCGCGGTCGTGGATCTGCAGAGCCAGCCCGAGCTCCTTGGCCAGCGCGACGTGGGCCCGGAACGCCTCCCGCTGCACCTCGCGACCCCGCGGGCCCGCACGGAAGAAGTCGAGCCCCGTCTCCCCGATCGCCCGCACCCGCGGTGTCGCGCGCGCGACCGCCGCCACGCGCGCGAGCGCCTCGTCGAGCGGGACGTCCTCGTGCACGAACCGCGGGTCCGGCGCGAGCCCGTCGGGCGCGACCTCCCGGACACCCGCGTGCAGCACGGCCTCGTTCGGGTGGATCGCCACGGCCCCGAGCAGCGCGGGGTGCGCCTGCACCAGGTCCGCCGTCAGGACGACCGACTCGTAGTCGCAGCCGACCTGCACCATCCGGTCGACGCCCGCGGCTGCGGCCCGGGTCAGGTGGTCGTCGAGCGTCGGCGCGGGTGCGTCCGGCACCGCGGCGCCGCCGTCGGACCGCTGCCAGCCGTCGGCCACCCACCCCAGCACCGACTCGAGGTGCGTGTGGTTGTCGACGACCGGCAGCGGCAGCGGCTCCGGCGGCGGGGGCCAGCCGCGGTCGCGCGTGCGTGCCACGTCAGGCCCGCTCGGCGCGCGCGATCTCCTCCTCGACGATCGCGTCGTCGAGCTTCGTGAAGACCGGCACCGGCTTGTCGACCGCCGTGCCCGCGACCAGCGGCACCGACGCCCACCGCGGGGTCGCCGCGTAGTCGCCCGTGATGATCGGGTACGAGCGCGACGCGTCGTCGAGGTCCTCGACCTCGTCGATGCGCGGCATGGGCGCGAACGTGCCCGACCCGCCCAGCGTCTCGTGCACCTTCTGCGCCGCGAACGGCAGGAACGGCGCGAGCATCGTGTTCGCGTCGGCCACCGCCTGCGCGGCCGTGTGGAGCACCGTGCCGAGACGCTCGCGGTCGGCCTTGAGCTTCCACGGCTCGGTCTCCGAGAGGTACCGGTTCGCCTCCTGCACGACGCGCATCGCCTCGCCGATCGCGGCCCGGTTGCGGTGCTCGCCCAGCAGCTTGCCGACCGTGCCGAACCCGGCCGCCGTCGTCGCGCGCAGCGCCTCGTCCACCGGCTGCAGCGCGCCCGCCTCGGGGATCGCGCCGAAGTTCGTGTGGATCATGTTCGCGGTCCGGTTCACCAGGTTGCCCCAGCCCGCGACGAGCTCGTCGTTCGTCCGGCGCTTGAAGTCCGCCCACGTGAAGTCGGCGTCCTGCGTCTCCGGCCCCGCGACCGACAGGTAGTAGCGCAGCGCGTCCGGCTGGTAGCGGGACAGCATGTCGCGCACCAGGATGACGACCCCGCGCGACGTGCTGAACTGCTCGCCCGCGACGTTGAGGTACTCGCTCGAGACGACCTCGGTGGGCAGCTGGAGGTTGCCGTAGACGCCGGGCTCGCCACCCCGCGACCCGCGCCCGTCGTAGCCCATGAGCTCCGCCGGCCAGATCTGCGAGTGGAACGTGATGTTGTCCTTGCCCATGAAGTAGTACGACAGGGCCTCGGGGTCGTTCCACCAGCCGCGCCACGCCTCGGGATCGCCCGTGCGCCGCGCCCACTCGATCGACGCGGACAGGTACCCGATGACCGCGTCGAACCAGACGTACAGGCGCTTGTTCGGGTTCTCCTCCCAGCCCGGCAGCGGCACCGGGATGCCCCAGTCGATGTCCCGCGTCATCGCACGCGGACGCATGTCGTCGATGAGGTTGAGGCTGAAGTTCAGGACGTTCGGGCGCCAGCCCTGCCGCGTGCTCAGCCACTGCTCGAGCGCCTGGGCGAACGCGGGCAGGTCGAGGAAGAAGTGGGTCGACTCGACGAACTTCGGGGTCTCGCCGTTGATCCGGCTCTTGGGGTTGATGAGGTCGATCGCGTCGAGCTGGTTGCCGCAGTTGTCGCACTGGTCGCCGCGCGCGCCGTCGTAGCCGCAGATCGGGCACGTGCCCTCGATGTAGCGGTCCGGCAGCGTGCGGCCCGTGCTCGGGCTGATCGCGCCCATGGTCTGCTGCTCGACCATGTACCCGTTCTTGTGCACCGTGCGGAACATCTCCTGCACGACCGCGTAGTGGTTGCGCGTCGTCGTCCGCGTGAACAGGTCGTACGACAGGCCGAGCTGCGCGAGGTCCTCGACGATCACGCGGTTGTAGCGGTCCGCGAGCGCCTGCGGGCTCACGCCCTCCTTCTCCGCCTGCACGAGGATCGGCGTCCCGTGCTCGTCCGTGCCCGACACCATGAGCACGTCGTGGCCCGCCATCCGCATGTAGCGGGAGAAGACGTCCGACGGGACGCCGAAGCCGGCGACGTGACCGATGTGGCGGGGGCCGTTCGCGTAGGGCCACGCGACGGCCGACAGGATGCGGGACATGCGCCCGATCCTAGGTGAGCGGGTCGGACCCGGTCGTCGCAGTTCCGGGGCGCGCGTCAGTCGTCGTACAGGCGGTCGCGGGCCTCGGCGTCCTCGACGGGCACGAACGTCGCGCGGTCGCCCGACACGTCCCAGCCGCGCTCGTCCCGCGCGGCCGGCGGGATGCGGATCGGCTGCGTGTCGCCGGGACGGTACGCGGGCTCGCGCACGGGCGACCCGGCACGGTCGGAGGGCGACGCGGGCTCCGTCGCACCGCCGGGGACGGGTTG
>NZ_JAAXOY010000109.1 GCF_012396155.1 Cellulomonas septica
CCGGGGACGACCGGCGTGCGGGTCCGGACCCGCGGCGACGTCCTCGTCGACGTCCGCCCGGCCGACCTCGCCGCGCTCGACCTGCGTGTCGGCGCGCCGCTCGTGCTGACCGTGCCGCACACCGAGCAGCGCCTCCGCCCGCTGCCCTGACGCGGCCGCGACCTCACAGCCGCGTCCGGCACCCCGTGCGGGAACTGTTCCCGCCGCGCAACGCACCCGGTGGGTGGGACGAAACATGCCGTTCGTAGCGTCGCCTGCGTCCGAGCCCCCATCCCTCCCGGAGGTCCCCATGGCGACACCGCTCGCGACCCCCGACGCCGAGGCGTCGACCACGACCACCACCGGCGCGACCCCCGTCGCGACCGGCGCGCCGCTCACCGTCCGCCCCGGCCGCTGGATCGACGGCTGGAACCCCGAGGACACCGCCCAGTGGCGCTCGGTCGGCAAGGCGATCGCGGCGCGCAACCTCGGCCTGTCGATCTTCGCGGAGTTCCTCGGGTTCGCCGTCTGGGCGCTGTGGAGCATCGTCGTGCCGCGGCTGCCCGCCGCGGGCTTCGACCTGACCGTCGACCAGATGTTCTGGCTGATCGCCGTGCCGAGCCTCGTCGGTGCGTCGCTGCGCATCCCCTACACGTTCGCGGTCCCGCTGTTCGGCGGGCGCAACTGGACGATCGTGTCCGCGCTCCTGCTCCTCGTCCCCACGAGCGCGCTGGCGATCGCGGTGCAGAACCCCGAGACGTCGTTCGGCGCCCTGCTCGGCATCGCGGCGCTCGCGGGTGTCGGCGGCGGCAACTTCGCGTCGTCGATGGCGAACATCTCGTTCTTCTACCCGGAGGCGGAGAAGGGCCGGGCGCTCGGCCTGAACGCCGCGGGGGGCAACATCGGCACCGCTGCGGTGCAGTTCGCGGTGCCGCTCGTCGTCGTCGGCGCGGCGGGCCTGCAGCTCGAGCGCGCGGGGCTGATGTTCATCCCGCTCGCGATCCTCGCCGCGTTCCTGGCCTGGCGCTTCATGGACAACCTGTCGAACGCCAAGGCCGACCCGCGGGCGTACGGCGTCGCGACGCGCGACAAGCACACGTGGATCATCTCGTTCATCTACATCGGGACGTTCGGCTCGTTCATCGGCTTCTCCGGCGCCTTCCCGACGCTCCTCCAGGCCCAGTTCCCCGAGGTGACGCTGTCGATCGCGTTCGCCGGGGCGCTCGTCGGCTCGGTCGCGCGGCCCGTCGGCGGCATCCTCGCGGACCGGTTCGGCGGCTCGACCGTCACGATCGCCGCCTTCGCGGTCATGGCCGCGGGGACGGTCGGCGCGATCTTCGCGCTGCGGGCGCACCACTTCCTCGGGTTCTTCCTGTCGTTCCTGCTGCTCTTCGTGGCGACGGGCGCGGGCAACGGCTCGGTCTACCGGATGATCCCGGCGGTGTTCCGGTTCGGTGCGACCGACGAGACGCGCGCGAGCCGCGCCAAGGCCGCGGCGGGCTGCATCGGCATCGCGGGCGCCGTGGGCGCGATCGGCGGGTTCCTCGTGCCCCGCGGGTTCGCGGTCTCGACGTCACTGACCGGAAACATCCAGGCGGCACTCTGGGTGATCGTCGGGACGTACGCCGTCATGGCCCTCACCACGTGGGCGGTCTACCGGCGTCGCGGCTCGGCCTTCGGCTCCACCGTCATCTGACCCTGCCCCCGGCCCCGGAGGACATCCCAGCGTGACGGCGATCGCGACCGCGCAGCACGAGCACACGGCGACGACCCAGGTCGCGACCGTGTGCTCGTACTGCGGTGTGGGCTGCGGCGTGCTGCTCGACGTCGTCGACGACGGCGCGGGCCGCACGGTCCGCAGGGCCAGCGGGGACAAGGCGCACCCGGCGAACCACGGGCGGCTGTGCACGAAGGGCGCGACGACGGCCGACCTGCTCGCGGCGGGCGGGCGGCTGTCGACCGCGCTCGTCCGGCCCGAGCGCGGGTCGGAGCCCGTCCCGACGGGCGTCGACGACGCGATCGCGACCGTCGCGCGGCGGCTGCGCGAGATCGTCGACCGGGACGGGCCCGACGCGGTCGCGCTGTACGTGTCGGGGCAGATGAGCATCGAGGCGCAGTACCTCGCGAACAAGCTCGCCAAGGGGTACCTGCGGACCAACCAGATCGAGTCGAACTCGCGGCTGTGCATGGCGAGCGCGGGCACCGGCTACAAGCTGTCGCTCGGCTCGGACGGCCCGCCGGGGTCGTACGACGACCTCGACCACGCGGACGTGTTCCTCGTGATCGGCGCGAACATGGCCGACTGCCACCCGATCCTGTTCCTGCGGCTGCTCGACCGGGTCAAGGCGGGCGCGAAGCTGATCGTCGTCGACCCGCGCCGCACGGCGACCGCGGAGAAGGCCGACCTGTTCCTGCAGGTCAAGGCGGGCACCGACATCGCGCTGCTGAACGGCCTGCTGCACCTGCTCGTCGAGGCGGGCGCGGTCGACGACGCGTTCGTCGCGGCGCACACCGAGGGCTGGGACGCGATGCCGGCGTTCCTCGCGGACTACCCGCCGGACGTCGTCGCGGGGATCACCGGCGTCCCGGAGGACGACCTGCGGGCGGCGGCGGCGCTCCTCGCGGGCGCCGAGAACTGGGTGTCCTGCTGGACGATGGGGCTCAACCAGTCGACGCACGGCACCTGGAACACGAACGCGCTGGTCAACCTGCACCTCGCGACGGGCGCGATCTGCCGGCAGGGGAGCGGGCCGTTCTCCCTGACGGGCCAGCCGAACGCCATGGGCGGCCGCGAGATGGGCTACATGGGCCCCGGCCTGCCCGGGCAGCGCACGGTGCTCGACCCGGCGGACCGGGCGTTCGTCGAGGACCTCTGGGACCTGCCCGCGGGCACGATCCGGTCCGACGGCGTCGGGCGCGGCACGATCGAGATGTTCGAGCGGATGGCCGACGGCGACATCAAGGCGTGCTGGGTGATCTGCACCAACCCGGTCGCGTCCGTCGCGAACCGCCGCACCGTCATCGAGGGCCTCGAGAACGCCGAGCTCGTCGTCACGCAGGACGTGTACGCCGAGACCGAGACCAACGCGTACGCCGACGTCGTGCTCCCCGCGGCGATGTGGACCGAGGCCGACGGCGTCATGGTGAACAGCGAGCGCAGCATGACGCTCGCCCGCCGCGCGCTCGACCCGCCCGGAGAGGCGCTGCCCGACTGGGTGCTGATCGCGCGCGTCGCGACCGCGATGGGCTACCCGGGCTTCGCGTACGCCTCCTCGGAGGAGGTGTTCGAGGAGATCCGGCGCACCACGAACCCCCGCACCGGCTACGACCTGCGCGGCGTCACGTACGACCGGCTGCGCGCCGCGCCCGTGCAGTGGCCGTCCGCGTCGCCTGACGGGCCCGCGCGCAACCCCGTCCGGTACCTCAACGACGGGGTCCACCAGCCGCTCCTGGTGGACGACGACGGCACGGTCCCGCGCCTGCGGTTCGCCACCCCGTCGGGCCGGGCCGTCTTCCACGCGCGGCCGCACCTGCCGGCGAAGGAGATGCCGGACGACGACTACCCGTTCCTGCTCAACACCGGCCGCGTGCAGCACCAGTGGCACACGCTCACCAAGACGGGCCGCGTCGCGAAGCTCAACAAGCTCAACCCCGGCCCGTTCGTCGAGCTGCACCCCGACGACGCGGCACGGCTCGACGTCGCCGACGGCGCGACCGTCGAGATCGCCTCCCGGCGGGGCCGGGCCGTGCTGCCCGCCGTCGTCGCCGACCGCGTGCGGCCCGGGTCGCTGTTCGCGCCGTTCCACTGGAACGACCTGTTCGGCGAGTACCTGTCCGTCAACGCCGTCACGAACGACGCCGTCGACCCGCTGTCGTTCCAGCCGGAGCTCAAGGTGTGCGCGGTGTCCGTGACGCCGGTCGCGCCGCCGCCCGTTCCCGTGGCGGGCATGCCGGCGGCGACCGGCGCGGGCGAGGTGGACCCGTCGCCCGGCGGTTCCCCCCTCGGCCCCGACGGGACGACCGGTGACGACGCCGTGACCGACGGTGCGCGGGCGATGCGCGCGCTCGCGGGCGCACTGGTCCTCGTAGGCGCCCATGGCGACCTCGTCGAGGCGCGACATGAACTCCTGCTCGGCGACGCCCTGCGCCTGGAAGGACGACGGGATGCCGACCTTGGAGCGCAGCGCCTCGACGGCCAGCGCGTACGACTCGACGCCCTCGGCCGGGGTGGCCGCCGGCAGGCCGAGCATCTGCGCGATCTGCTGGAACCGCTCCGGGGCGACGTAGTGCTCGTACTTCGGCCAGCTCGTGAGCTTGGTCGGGACGGTGCCGTTGTAGCGGATGACGTGCGGCAGGAGCGTCGCGTTCGTGCGGCCGTGCACCAGGTGGTACGTCGAGCCGACGACGTGCGCCATGGCGTGCACGATCCCGAGGAACGCGTTGCCGAAGCTCATGCCGGCGATGGTGCCCGCGTTGTGCATCTTCTCCCGGGCGTCGCGCGTGGCCGGGTCGGTCGGGTCGCCGTTCACCGACATCGCGAGGTTGTCGAAGATGAGGCGGATCGCCTGCAGCGCCATGCCGTCGGTGAAGTCGTTCGCGTAGACGGACACGTACGCCTCGGTCGCGTGCGTCAGGGCGTCGAAGCCCGAGTCCGCCGCGAGCGACGGGGGCATCTTGGCGGTGAGCACGGGGTCGATGATCGCGACCGACGGGGTCAGCGCGTAGTCCGCGAGCGGGTACTTCTTGCCCGCGTCGGGGTCGGAGATGACCGCGAACGGCGTGACCTCGGCGCCCGTGCCCGACGTCGTCGGGATGCAGACGAGCTGCGCGAGCTCGCCGAGCGTCGGGAACTTGAAGGCGCGCTTGCGGACGTCGAAGAACTTCTGCTTGAGGTCGGAGAAGTTGATCTCCGGGTGCTCGTACAGCAGCCACATGACCTTCGCGGCGTCCATGGGGGAGCCGCCGCCGAGCGCGATGATCGTGTCCGGGCGGAAGTGGCGCATCTGCGCCGCGCCGTTCTGCACGGTCCGGACCGACGGCTCGGGCTCGACCTGGTCGATGATCTGCAGCGCGACCTTCGTGTGCCGGCGGTTGAGCACGTCGATGATCTTGTCGACGAAGCCGAGGGTCGTCATGGTCGCGTCGGTGACGATCGTGACGCGCTCGACGTCGGGCATGTCCTGCAGGTAGCGGATGGCGTTCGGCTCGAAGTACGTCTTCGCCGGGACCTTGAACCACTGCAGGTTGTTGTTGCGCCGGCCGACGCGCTTGACGTTGATGAGGTTCACCGCCGAGACGTTGTTCGAGACCGAGTTGTGGCCGTAGGAGCCGCAGCCCAGCGTGAGCGAGGGGATGAACGCGTTGTAGATGTCGCCGATGCCGCCGAGCGACGAGGGCGCGTTCGCGATGACGCGGACGGCCTTGACGCGGCTGCCGAACTCCTCGGTGAGCGCGTCGTCGCGGGTGTGGATCGCGGCCGAGTGGCCGAGCCCGTCGAACTCGACCATCTGCTCGGCGAGCGCGATGCCCTGCTCGGTCGTGGTCGCGCGCAGCACCGCGAGGACCGGTGCGAGCTTCTCGCGCGTCAGCGGCTCCTGCGGGCCGACCGACCCGACCTCGGCCAGGATGATCGACGTGTCCGCGGGGACGGTGAAGCCCGCCTGCTCGGCGATCCACTGCGGGGTCTTGCCCACGACCGTCGGGTTGAGCCTCGCGTCGCCGCAGTTCGTGCCCTGCGCGTCGACGCCGAAGATGAACTGCTCGAGCATCGTCTTCTCGGCCGGCGTCGCCAGGTAGGCGTGCAGGACGGCGAACTCCGCCATCGCGGCGTCGTAGATCTCGTCGTCCAGGATCACGGCCTGCTCGGACGCGCAGATCATGCCGTTGTCGAACGCCTTGGAGAGCACGACGTCGTTCACGGCGCGCTTCAGCTTGGCGGTCTTCTCGATGTAGGCCGGGACGTTGCCCGCGCCCACGCCGAGGGCCGGCTTGCCGCACGAGTACGCGGCGCGGACCATCGCGTTGCCGCCGGTCGCGAGGATCAGGCTCACGCCCGGGTGGTTCATGAGCGTGTTGGTCGCCGCGATCGACGGCGTCTCGACCCACTGGATGCAGTGCTCGGGGGCGCCGGCCGCCACGGCCGCGTCGCGCACGATCCGGGCCGCCTCGACCGAGGAGCGCTGCGCGCCCGGGTGGAACGCGAAGATGATCGGGTTGCGGGTCTTGAGCGAGATCAGCGACTTGAAGATCGCCGTCGACGTCGGGTTCGTCACGGGCGTGACGCCGCAGACGACGCCGACCGGCTCCGCGATCTCGGTGATGCCGCGCAGCTCGTCACGGGCGATGACGCCGACCGTCTTGAGGTCCGCCATGGAGTTCGTGACGTGCTCGCACGCGAAGATGTTCTTCACGGCCTTGTCCTCGAACACGCCGCGCCCGGTCTCCTCGACCGCGAGCTTCGCGAGCTGCCCGTGCTGGTCGAGCGCCGCGACGGAGCCCTTCTTGACGAAGCGGTCCACGTCCTCCTGCGTGAAGCGCGCGTACTCGGCGAGCGCCTTCGTCGCGTTGGCGACGAGCTGGTCGATCGCGGTCGCGACCTGGTCCTCGGGGAGCGCAGGTGCGGCGGGGGCGGCCGCGGCGGGCGCGGTCGCGACGGCCTTCTTGGCCTTGGTCGTGCGGGTGGTGCCGGACTCGGTGACAGTCACCGTGTGCTCCCCTGGTCGGTGCCCGGGGGTGTGTCTCCGGGCGGTTGCTGGAGTCGTCGCCGTTGACGTCTTCGACGCTAGGGGGACCAGTCATCGGATGACTGAGCCGAAGGTCCTGAGATGGCACGGGGACCCCGTGAGGAGCGAAACCGCAGGTGAGGGACCCGGGACCTGGGTCCCGGGTGGCGGGCGTCGCGGGGCCCGCGGGCTGGTCAGAGCAGGCCGGCGAGGCCCAGCGCGAGCCCGAGGGCGGCGCACACGGCGAGCGTGCGGAGCACCGACCACCGCAGGGCGAAGACGAGCACCCCGCCCACGACGGCGATGGCGAGCGACCACGGCTGGAGGGTGCCGACGTCGGGGAGGTCGAGCCGCAGCGGGCCGAGTGCGGTCGGCGTCGACTCCGCGAAGAGCGTGTGCGTCGTGAAGTACAGCGCGAGGTTGGCGATGACCCCGACGACCGCGGCGGTCACGGCCGTGAGGGCGGCGCTGAGCGCGCGGTTGCTGCGCAGCCGCTCGACGTAGGGCGCGCCGAGGAAGATGAACAGGAACGACGGCACGAACGTCACCCACGTCACGAGCAGCGCGCCGACGACCGCCGCGGCCCACGGGTCCAGGTCGCCCGGGGCGCGGTACGCGGCGAGGAACGCGACGAACTGCACGACCATGATGAGCGGGCCGGGCGTCGTCTCGGCCAGCGCGAGGCCCCGCGTCATCTCGCCCGGAGTCACCCACCCGTACGTCTCGACCGCGCGCTGCGCGACGTACGCGAGCACCGCGTACGCGCCGCCGAACGTCACGACCGCGGTGCCGGAGAAGAACGTGCCGAGGTGCGTGAGCGTGCTGTCCCGGCCGGTGACCGCGAGCACCGCCAGCACCGGCAAGGCCCAGACGGCCAGGCCGATCGCCAGGACGCGTGCGGTGCGCCGCCCGGAGGGGCGCTCGGCGTGCAGCGCGTCGTCGGGGATCAGCGGGGTGCGGCCCTCGGGGTCGGCGTCGGCCCGCGGAGTCGGCGGGTCGATCTGGTGCGGGGAGACGCGGTGGAGCAGCCAGCCCGCCAGCCCCGCGGCGAG
>NZ_JAAXOY010000011.1 GCF_012396155.1 Cellulomonas septica
CCCGAGCCCCTCGACGTCGCCCGGTGGGAGGCGACCATCGACGAGCTCGGCGGTCAGGGGCTGCGCGTGCTGGCGGCCGCGGCACGACCCGCCGACCCCGGCGCATCCGCGCTCGCCCTCGACGACCTGCACGACCTGGTCCTGCTCGGTGTCGTCGGCATCGTCGACCCGCCCCGCCCCGAGGCCGTCGCGGCCATCGCGGACTGCCACCGCGCCGGCATCGCCGTGAAGATGATCACGGGCGACCACGCGGGCACCGCCGTCGCGATCGCACGCGAGCTCGGCATCGTCCGCCCCGGCGACGAGGTCCGGGCACTGACCGGCGCCGAGCTCGAGGCGATGAGCCAGGAGGAGCTCCGGGTGCACGTCGAGGACGTCGACGTCTACGCGCGCACGAGCCCCGAGCACAAGATCCGCATCGTGCGCGCGCTGCAGTCGCACCGCGAGGTCGTCGCGATGACCGGCGACGGCGTGAACGACGCCCCCGCGCTGACCCGCGCCGACGTCGGCATCGCCATGGGGATCAAGGGCACCGAGGCGACGAAGGAGGCCGCGGAGATCGTCCTCGCCGACGACAACTTCGCGACGATCGAGCGGGCCGTCGAGGAGGGGCGGCGGATCTACGACAACATCCGCAAGTCCGTCGTCTTCCTGCTGCCGACGAACGGCGCGCAGTCGCTCGTCATCCTCGTCGCCGTGCTGTTCGGCCTCGCGCTGCCGCTGTCCCCCGTGCAGATCCTCTGGGTCAACCTGGTCACGGCCGTGACGCTGTCGCTCGCGCTCGCCTACGAGCCAGCCGAAGCCGGGGTCATGGACCGCCCGCCGCGGTCACCGTCGGAGTCGGTCCTGTCGGGGCGCTCGCTCGTGCTCGTCGTGTGCGCGTCGCTGCTCATCGGCGGCGCGACCCTCGCCGTCTACCTCGTCGAGAAAGACCTCGGCGCGACCGACGGCGTCGCGCAGACCAGCGCGGTCACGATGCTCGCGCTCGGACAGGTCGCGTTCCTGTTCTCGTGCCGGTTCCTGCACGCGTCGAGCCTGACGCCCCGCGTGCTCGTCGGGAACAGGGTCGTGTGGATCGCGGTCGGCACGCTCCTCGCGCTGCAGGTGGTGTTCGTCTACGCGCCGTTCATGCACGACTGGTTCGAGTCGGCCCCGATCGCGCCGCGCGACTGGGCGCTCACGGCCGCGATCGCGGTCGTCGTGCTGGTCCTCGTCGAGGCCGTCAAGGCGCTCGGCCGCCGCTCGCCCGGGCGGCGCTGACCCGCCTCCCCGGACCCCGGGCAGGAGACGACCGAGCCCCCGACGGCGACCGTCGGGGGCTCGGGTGGTGCGGGGGCGCGGGACGGCGGCTCAGGCGCTCTTCTCGCGCGGCGTGCGCTTGTCGCGCGGCGTCTCGCGCGGCACGAGCGTCGGGTTGACGTTCTCCAGCACGACGTCCTGCGTGATGACGACCCGGGCGACGTCGTCGCGGCTCGGCACCTCGAACATCACCTGCTGGAGGACCTCCTCCATGATCGCCCGCAGACCGCGCGCGCCGGTGCCGCGCAGGAGCGCCTGGTCGGCGATCGCGGCGACGGCCTCGTCCTCGAACTCGAGCTCGACGCCGTCGATCTCGAACATCCGCTGGTACTGCTTGACGAGCGCGTTGCGCGGCTCGGACAGGATCCGCACGAGCGCGCTCTGGTCGAGCCGCGACACGGCGGCGACGACGGGCAGACGCCCGATGAACTCGGGGATGAGCCCGTACTTCTGCAGGTCCTCGGGGCGGACCTCGGCGAACAGGTCGCCCTCGTCGTGCGACTCGAGCAGCGGGGCGCCGAAGCCGACGACGCGCTTGCGGGCGCGGGCCGCGATGATGTCGTCGAGCCCGGAGAACGCGCCGGCCACGATGAACAGGACGTTCGTCGTGTCGATCTGGATGAACTCCTGGTGCGGGTGCTTGCGGCCGCCCTGCGGCGGGACCGAGGCGGTCGTGCCCTCGATGATCTTCAGCAGCGCCTGCTGGACGCCCTCGCCGGAGACGTCGCGCGTGATCGACGGGTTCTCGCTCTTGCGGGCGATCTTGTCGATCTCGTCGATGTAGATGATCCCCTGCTCGGCCTTCTTGACGTCGTAGTCGGCGGCCTGGATGAGCTTGAGGAGGATGTTCTCGACGTCCTCGCCGACGTAGCCGGCCTCCGTCAGCGCGGTCGCGTCGGCGATCGCGAACGGGACGTTGAGCATGCGGGCCAGCGTCTGCGCGAGGTACGTCTTGCCGGTGCCCGTGGGGCCGACCAGCAGGATGTTCGACTTCGCGATCTCGACGTGGTCGTCCGAGCTGCGTCCCAGCTCACCGGCCTGGACGCGCTTGTAGTGGTTGTACACCGAGACCGACAGCGCCCGCTTCGCGGACTCCTGGCCGATGATGTACTGCTCGAGGAAGTCGAAGATCTCCTTCGGCTTGGGCAGCTCGACCATGCCGACCTCGGTGGCCTCGGCGAGCTCTTCCTCGATGATCTCGTTGCACAGCTCGATGCACTCGTCGCAGATGTAGACCCCGGGGCCCGCGATGAGCTTCTTCACCTGCTTCTGGGACTTCCCGCAGAACGAGCACTTGAGGAGATCGGCTCCGTCCCCGATTCGAGCCACGCGTGTCCCCTTCCTCCGTGTCCGCCCTCCGCCCGACGGGCGGTGCGTCGTCCCCGTCGCACCCGCGGGTGCGACGTCCTCCCATTGCACACCACCCGGGGCCCGATGTCAGCCGAACCTCGCCGTGGCGCGCGGCGTGTCCCTCGGACGGTCGTCCGGATTGTCCGACCGTCGGGACCTGCGTCCCCCACCGGGACGCCGCCGGACCGGGTGGTCGCGGCGGCGTCCGTCGGGTGTCAGGCGGTCGGCTGCACCACCGTCGGGTGCGCGCCCTTGCGGCTCTCGAGCACCTGGTCGACGATCCCGTACTCGAGCGCCTGCTGCGCGGTGAGGATCTTGTCGCGCTCGATGTCCTTGCGGACGAGCTCGATGTCGCGGCCCGTGTGGTGCGCGATCGTCTGCTCGAGCCACTCGCGCATGCGGATGAGCTCGTTCGCGTGGATCTCGATGTCGGACGCCTGCGCGTAGCCGCCGCCCTCCATCGCGGGCTGGTGGATCAGCACGCGCGCGTTCGGCAGCGCCAGGCGCTTGCCGGGCGAGCCCGCCGCGAGCAGCACCGCCGCCGCCGACGCCGCCTGCCCGAGGCAGACCGTCACGAGCTGCGGCTTGATGTACTGCATCGTGTCGTAGATGGCCGTCAGCGCCGTGAACGAGCCACCGGGCGAGTTGATGTACAGCGTGATGTCGCGGTCCGGGTCCGTGCTCTCGAGCACGAGCAGCTGGGCCATGACGTCGTCCGCGGACGCGTCGTCCACCTGCACGCCGAGGAAGATGATCCGGTCCTCGAACAGCTTGGTGTAGGGGTCCTGGCGCTTGAAGCCGTAGGCCGTGCGCTCCTCGAACTGCGGCAGCACGTAGCGGCCGACGGGGCCCTGCGGGGCCTGGCCGCCGGGACCGGCGAGCCGGCCCGCACGGGCGATGAACTGGGACTCGATGCTCACGAGGGTCTCCTCAGAAGGTCGCGGAAGGGTCGTCGGGTCGGGGCGCCGCTCAGGCGGTGCCGCCGCCGCCCGTGACGGACCCCGCCGTCTCGACGACGTGGTCGATGAAGCCGTACTCGAGGGCCTCGGGCGCCGTGAACCAGCGGTCGCGGTCCGCGTCGGAGTTGATCTGCTCCACGCTCTTGCCGGTCTGCTCGGCCGTCAGCTCGGCGAGCACCGTCTTCATGTGGAGGATCAGCTGCGCGTTGATGCGGACGTCGGTCGCCGTGCCGCCGATGCCGCCCGAGGGCTGGTGCATCATGACGCGCGCGTGCGGCGTGGCGTAGCGCTTGCCCTTCGCGCCCGACGAGAGCAGGAACTGCCCCATCGACGCGGCCATGCCCATCGCGATCGTCGCGACGTCCGGCTGGATGTACTGCATGGTGTCGTAGATCGCCATGCCCGCCGTGATCGAGCCACCCGGCGAGTTGATGTACAGCCAGATGTCCTTCTCGGGGTCCTCGGCGGCCAGCAGCATCATCTGCGCGCAGATGGCGTTCGCGTTCTCGTCGCGCACCTCGGAGCCGAGCCAGATGATCCGCTCGCGGAGCAGTCGGTTGTAGATGGAGTCGTTGAGGCCGAGACCCGGGGAGTCTGCCCGGGCCATCGCCGGCACCTGCACGTTCACGAAGGCTCCTTCGTCTGGCGTTCGCGTCCTTCGACGCACTGTCCTGCGGGTGGTGCTGCACCGGGCCGTCGGGACGTCCCCTGCCGGCCGTGCGCTGCTGCGACCCTAACGCGCACGAGGCGCCGGTCAGGGCCCCGCGGCCGGGGGTTTCGCTGTCGGCGCAGCCCCGACGGCGAGGGCCCCGCACCGACCTGCGGTGCGGGGCCCTCGACGGGTGCGTCCGGTCGCCCGGACGGCGGATCAGGCCTTGGCGTCCTCGGTCTCGACCGGCGCGTCCGCGATCCCGGAGATGTCGGTCGCGGCGTCGGTCGTCGCACCGGCGGCGGCCTGCTCGGCGGCGTCCGCGGCGGCGTCCTCCTCGTCCGTGCCGATGAACTCCGCCAGGTCGACGGCCGTGCCGGCGCCGTCGGTCACGGCGACGCGGCGCAGCGCGACGGCGAGGGCCTTGGAGCGGGCGACCTCGGCGACCATGGCCGGGATCTGGCCCTGCTGGTCGACCGTCTGGATGAACGTGTTCGGGTCCATGCCGTACTGGCGCGACGCGCTCACGAGGTAGTCGAGCAGCTCCTGCTGGCTGATCTTGATCTCGAGCTGCTCGGCGAGCGTGTCGAGGAGGATCTGGTTGCGCAGCGCGGTCGTCGCCTGCTCGCCGACCTCGGCACGGTGCTCGTCGTCCTCGAGACGACCCTCGCCCTCGAGGTGGCGGTGCACCTCGGCGTCGACGACGCCCTGCGGGACGGGGATCTCGGTGCCCTCGAGGAGCTTCTCGAGCAGCAGGTCACGGGCCTGGACGGCCTGGTTCGACGCCTTGATGCGCGACGCCTGCTCGCGCAGGTCAGCCGTGAGCTCGTCGAGCGTGTCGAACTCGGACGCGAGCTGCGCGAAGTCGTCGTCGGCGTCGGGGAGCTGGCGCTCCTTGACGTTCGTCGCGGTGACGGAGACCTGCGCCTCCTCGCCCGCGTGCTCGCCGCCCGCGAGGCTCGTGACGAACGTCGTCGTCTCGCCCGCGGACAGGCCGGTGAGCGCCTCGTCGAGGCCCTCGAGCATGTTGCCCGAGCCGATCTGGTAGCTGACGCCGGAGACCGAGTCGACCTCGTCGCCGTTGATCGTGGCGGTCAGGTCGAGCACGACGAAGTCGCCCTCGGCGGCCGGGCGGTCGACGCCGACCAGCGTGCCGAAGCGCTCGCGCAGCGCGTCGAGACGGCCCTGCACGTCCTCGTCGGAGACCTCGACGTCGTCGACGGTGAGGGTCAGGCCGTCGAGCGCCGGGACGGTGATCTCGGGGCGGACCTCGACCTCGGCGGTGAAGTGCAGCTCGCCCTGGTCCTCGCCGGCGACGAGGCCGGGGACCTTGGTGACCTCGACCTCGGGCTGACCGAGCGGGCGCAGCTTGTTCTCGCGGACGGCCTCGGCGTAGAAGCCCGACAGACCCTCGTTGACGGCGTGCTCGATGACGGCCGGACGACCGACGCGCTGGTCGATGATGCGCGGGGGCACCTTGCCCTTGCGGAAGCCCGGCACGTTGACCTGCTCGGCGATGTGCTGGTACGCGTGCTCGATGCTCGGCTTGAGCTCGTCGTACGTCACCTCGACGGTCAGCTTGACCTTGGTGGGCTCCAGGGTCTCGACGGCGCTCTTCACTTCGATGGTCTCCAACTGATTCGGGTGGGTACCGGCGAGTGCGGCGCCGGACGGTTCGGGCGGCGCTGCCTGCCGGCACGCGCACGCGACCCTCGATGGTACGCCACCACGACGAGCCGCCGCCAAAAGCCGCCCGTCGGGGACGGGGCCGCCGGGGACGCCCCCGCGCCCTCCGACGGCTGCCCTTGCCCGGCCCCGACACGGCCCACGTCAGGCCGCGGCCGCCTCCGTCGCGGTCGCCTGCTCCCCCGCGAGGCCCTCGACGACCTCGACGACGCGCGCCACGGCGTCGTACCGCGCGTACTCGGCCGCGAGCTCCTGCGCACGGCGCGCGAACGACGGCTCCTCGAGCACGCGCCGGACGCCGTCGGCCACCGCCCGGGTGGTCGTCGCGTCGGTCGTCGGGTCGGTCCGCAGCGCGACCCCGACGCCCGACCACGCGACGCGCGCCCCGACCTCCGCCTTGTCCTCCGTCCGACCGGCGACGACGAGCGGGACACCGGCCGCGAGCGCCTGCTGCACTCCCCCGAACCCGCCGTTCGTCACCATGACGTCGACGAGCGGCAGGAGCTGCTCGAACGGCACGAAGCGCGCGGCGCGCACGTTCGCGGGCAGCTCGCCCGCGAAGACGTCCTCCGGCTCGGCGGTGGCCGTCGTGAGGACGACGAGCGCACGCGTGCCGGTGAGGGCCTCGACCGCGGGGTAGAGCAGCCGCGAGGGGTCGGTCGCGACGGTGCCCTGCGTGACCAGCACGACGGGCCTGCCGTCGGCCTTCGCGGCGAGGACGTCGGGCCACCACACCGGCGGCTCGAACAGGTCGACGCCGCGCGGCAGCACCGCACCGACCGTCTCGACGTTCGCCGGGAGGTCGCTGCGCGGGTACTCGAGCGACGGCACCGACAGGTGCAGCACGCGGGTCGCGAACGTCGGCATCCAGTCGAGGAAGAACCCGTCGGGACGGTCGACCCCGGCCTCGTCGACGAGCGCGAGCGCGGCCCGCTGCGCGTCCTTGAACACGACCCGCTTGATGAACGCGTCGAGCACGCGGTACCGGAGCGCCTGCAGACCCGTGCGCGGCGGCTGGAGCCCGGTGCCGAACGGCGCGGTGTCGCGGCTCGACACGGGCAGCGGCGTGACGGTCAGCTGGACCGACGGGATCCCGTGCCGGCGTGCGAGCAGCGCGCCCGCGATGCCCGTGGTGTCGGTGACGACGACGTCCGGGCGCCAGCCCGCGACGACCGCCTCGAGGTCGGCGAGGTCGCCCGGCACGGGTCCGAGGAAGTGGTGCAGGACGTCCCACTGGAGCCGCTTCACACCCGGCTCCGGCGCGCCGTGCGCCGCGGACCAGGCGTCGAGCTCGGCGTCGTCGAGGTCGCGGCCGTGCACGACGGGTGCGGCGGTGGCCCCGGTCGCGGCGACCGCCGACGCGAACTTGGTGCCGGTGTGGACGACGACGTCGTGGCCGGCGTCGACGAGCGCGCGCACCACGGGCTCCGCAGACACCGGGTAGTGCACCGGGACGGGGTGCGCGACCTCGTCCAGCGACATGCGCGACAGGATGCCGGGCAGCCCGAACGTGTGGTCGCCGTGCGCGTGCGTCAGGCAGATCCGCGTGATCGCCGACGACGCGACACCCGCCAGCAGCAGCTGCCGCTGCGTGCCCTCGCCGGGGTCGAACAGCAGACCCTGGTCGTCCCACCGCAGCAGGTAGCCGTTGTGGTTGCGCGTGCGCGTCGGCGCCTGCGACGCGGTCCCCAGCACGACGAGCTCGCGCACCGCACCCTCCCTCGTCGTCGGCCTTCGCCGCCGGGACGACGAACGGGCCCCGGAAGACCGGGGCCCGTTCGTGTCGCTCAGCGGCACCTGCGTGCCGTCGGGCGTGACGTCGCGTGCGTCAGGCGACGCGACCGCCCGGGTTCTCCTCGTCGCCGATCTTGTGCACGACGATCGAGTTCGTCGACCCGACCACGCCGACCGGCGCACCCGAGACCACGACGACGTAGTCGCCCACCTCGGCGAGGCCGTTCGCGCGCAGCGTCTGGTCGACCTGCGCGACCATGTGGTCCGTGCTCTCGACCGTGGGCACCTGGTACGTCTGCGTGCCCCAGCTCAGGGACAGCACGTTGCGCACCGACTCGACCGGCGTGAAGGCCAGCAGCGGGATCGACGACCGCAGGCGCGACATGCGCCGCGCCGAGTCACCGGACTGCGTGAACGTCACGAGGTACTTCACGCCCAGCGTCTCGCCGATCTCGGCGGCCGCGCGGGTGATCGCGCCACCGCGCGTGTGCGGGGTCGAGCCGAGCGGGGCGATGCGCTCACGACCGAGCTCCTCGGTCGCCTCGATGATCCGGGCCATCGTGCGGACCGTCTCGATCGGGTAGTCGCCGACGCTCGTCTCGCCCGAGAGCATGACCGCGTCCGCACCGTCGAGAACCGCGTTCGCGCAGTCCGAGGTCTCGGCGCGCGTCGGGCGCGGGTTCGTCGTCATCGACTCGAGGACCTGCGTCGCGACGATGACCGGCTTCGCGTTGCGGCGGGCGAGCTCGACCGCGCGCTTCTGGACGAGCGGAACCTGCTCGAGCGGCAGCTCGACGCCCAGGTCGCCGCGCGCGACCATGATGCCGTCGAACGCGGCGACGATCTCCGCCAGGTTGTCGACGGCCTGCGGCTTCTCGATCTTGGCGACGACCGGGACGACCCGGCCCTCCTCCTCCATGATCCGGCGGACGTCGTCGTAGTCCGCGGCGTTGCGCACGAACGACAGCGCGATGATGTCGGCGCCGATCTGGATCGCCCAGCGCAGGTCGGCCTCGTCCTTGTCGCTCATCGCGGGGACGGACACCGCGACGCCCGGCAGGTTCAGGCCCTTGTTGTTCGAGACGGGGCCCGGGACCTCGACGCGCGTGATGACGTCGTTGCCCTCGACGGCCGTGACGCGGACGAGCACCTTGCCGTCGTCGATGAGGATCGGGTCGCCGGGCGAGACGTCGCCGACGAGGCCCTTGAACGTCGTCGAGACACGCTCCTTGGTGCCCTCGATGTCGTCCGTCGTGATCGTGAACACGTCGCCCACGGCGAGGTCGTGGCGACCCTCGACGAACCGGCCGAGGCGGATCTTCGGACCCTGGAGGTCGACGAGGACCGCGACCGAGCGGCCCGAGGCCTTCGACGCCGCGCGCACGTTGTCGTAGACCTTCTTGTGCGCCTCGGTGTCGCCGTGGCTGCGGTTGATCCGTGCGACGTCCATCCCGGCGTCGACGAGGGCCTGGATCTGCTCGGCGGACTCCGTCGCGGGTCCGATGGTGCAGACGATCTTTGCTCTACGCATGGCTCTGAGCCTATGCCTTCCTGGTGGGCGTGGTCGGACCAACGTCCCGGTGGAGGCCCTGGCCCCGACCGGTAGGACGTGACGGTCCTGGTGGGGTCAGGGGCGCAGCGCCACGGTGCTGGCCGTGACCGGTGAGGGCAGCTCGGTGCCCCCCGACAGATAGGTGTCGACGGCGGCGGCCGCGGCACGGCCCTCCGCGATCGCCCACACGACGAGAGACTGCCCGCGACCGGCGTCGCCGGCCACGAACACGCCGGGGACGGTCGTGGAGAAGTCGTCCGACCGGGTGACGAGGCCACGCGCGGTGAGCTCGACGCCCAGCTGCTCGGTCAGGGGCGCGGTCTCCGGGCCGGTGAAGCCCATGGCGACGAGCACGAGGTCGGCCGGGATGTCCCGCTCGGTGCCGGGCGTCGGGACGCGACGGCCGTCGGAGAGGTACTCGGTGGTCGCGAGGCGCAGGCGTGCGACGTTGCCGTCCTCGCCGGGGAGGAACTCGACGGTCGACGCGAGGTAGTCGCGCTCACCGCCCTCCTCGTGCGAGGACGACACCTCGAACAGGATCGGGTCGGTCGGCCACGGCTGGTGCGCGGGGCGCTCCTCGGGCGGGCGCTTGCCGATCGCGAGCGTCGTGACGGACGCCGCGCCCTGGCGCAGCGCGGTGCCGAGGCAGTCCGAGCCGGTGTCACCGCCGCCGATGATGACGACGTGCTTGCCGGTCGCGGTGATCTGGTCCGGCACCTCACGGCCGGCCGCGACGGCATTGGCCTGGTGCAGGAAGTCCATCGCGACGTGCACGCCGCCGAGCTCCTTGCCCGGCACCTGCAGCTCGCGCGGGACGGTCGCCCCGGTCGCGATGACGATCGCGTCGTAGCGGGCCTGCAGCTGCTCCCACGTGATGTCGCGGCCGATCTCGACACCCGGGCGGAACCGGGTGCCCTCGGCCTCCATCTGCGCGAGGCGGCGGTCGATGTGGACCTTCTCGAGCTTGAAGTCCGGCACGCCGTAGCGCAGCAGGCCGCCGACCGCGTCGTCCCGCTCGTACACGGCGACCGTGTGGCCCGCGCGCGTGAGCTGCTGCGCGGCCGCGAGGCCCGCAGGCCCGGAGCCGACGACCGCCACGGTGTGCCCGGTGAGGCGCTGCGGCACCTGCGGCGTCACGTACCCGCGGTCGAACGCCTCGTCGATGATCGAGACCTCGACGTTCTTGATCGTCACCGGCGGCTGGTTGATGCCGAGCACGCAGCTCGACTCGCACGGCGCCGGGCAGATGCGGCCCGTGAACTCGGGGAAGTTGTTCGTCGCGTGCAGGCGGTCGATCGCGTCCGACCACTGCCCGCGCCACACCAGGTCGTTCCACTCGGGGATGAGGTTCCCGAGCGGGCAGCCGTTGTGGCAGAACGGGATGCCGCAGTCCATGCAGCGGCCCGCCTGCTCCTTCAGGTACGGCTGGCCGTCCTGCCGGTGGGCGTGGACGTCCTTCCAGTCGCGCAGACGCACCTCGACCGGGCGGTTGGGCGGGAGCTCGCGCTCCCGCACCTTCAGGAAGCCGCGGGGGTCAGCCACGGGCCACCTCCAGGATCTGGTCCCACACGCCGGGCGCCGCGGGGTCGAGGCCGTCGGCCTCGGCCTGCGCGAGCGCACGACGGACGCGGGCGTACTCGGTGGGCAGGAGGCGCGTGAACCGCGCCCGGGTCGCCGTCGGGTCCTCGAGCAGCTGCGCGGCGACCGGCGAGCCGGTCTCCTCCAGGTGGGTGCGCAGCAGGCTCTCGACGAGAGCGGCGTCCTCGTCGTCGAGGGGGTCGAGAGACAGCTCGCCGGAGCGGACCGCCTCGAGGTTGACGAGCGGCACGTCGAGGTCGAGCACGTACGCCGTGCCGCCCGACATGCCGGCGCCGAGGTTGCGGCCGGTGCGGCCGAGGACCACGACGGTGCCGCCGGTCATGTACTCGAGGCCGTGGTCGCCCACGCCCTCGACGACCAGCGTCGCGCCCGAGTTGCGGACGCCGAACCGCTCGCCGACCCGGCCGCGCAGGAAGACCTGCCCGGACGTCGCGCCGTAGCCGATGACGTTGCCCGCGACCACGTCGTGCTGCGAGAGCACCGCGCTGCGGTCGGGGCGCACGACGATCCGGCCGCCCGACAGGCCCTTCGCGACGTAGTCGTTCGCGTCGCCGAACAGCCGCAGCGTGATGCCGCGGGGCAGGAACGCGCCGAACGACTGACCGGCCGAGCCCGTGACGGTCACGTCGATCGTGTCGTCGGGCAGACCCGCGCCGCCGTACCGCTTGGTGACCTCGTGGCCGAGCATCGTGCCGACCGTGCGGTTGACGTTGCGGATCGGCAGGGCGATGCGCACGGGCTCCTGCCGCTCGAGCGCGTCGGTCGCGAGCGAGATCAGCTGGTTGTCGAGCGCACGGTCCAGGCCGTGGTCCTGCGTCGCGGAGTTGTGCAGCGTCGACCCCGGCAGCGGGTCCGGGACCGCGAGCACCGGCGTCAGGTCGAGGCCCTCGGCCTTCCAGTGGTCGACCGCGGCGCGCGTGTCCAGCAGCTCGACGTGGCCCACGGCCTCCTCGATCGACCGGAAGCCGAGCTGCGCGAGCAGCTCGCGCACCTCCTGCGCGATGAACTCGAAGAACGTGACGACGAACTCGGGCTTGCCGGTGAACCGCGACCGCAGCTCGGGGTTCTGCGTCGCGACGCCGACCGGGCACGTGTCGAGGTGGCAGACGCGCATCATGATGCAGCCCGACACGACGAGCGGCGCGGTCGCGAACCCGAACTCCTCGGCGCCCAGGAGCGCGCCGATCACGACGTCGCGGCCCGTCTTGAGCTGCCCGTCCACCTGGACGACGACGCGGTCGCGCAGGTTGTTGAGGACCAGCGTCTGCTGGGTCTCGGCGAGGCCGATCTCCCACGGCGTGCCGGCGTGCTTGAGCGACGTCAGCGGGCTGGCGCCCGTGCCGCCGTCGTGGCCCGAGATGAGCACGACGTCGGAGTGCGCCTTGGCCACGCCCGCGGCGATCGTGCCCACGCCGAACTCGGAGACCAGCTTGGTGTGGATCCGCGCCGACGGGTTCGCGTTCTTCGCGTCGTGGATGAGCTGCGCGAGGTCCTCGATCGAGTAGATGTCGTGGTGCGGCGGCGGCGAGATGAGGCCCACGCCGGGCGTCGAGTGCCGCGTCTTGGCCACCCACGGGTACACCTTGTGGCCGGGCAGCTGACCGCCCTCGCCGGGCTTGGCGCCCTGCGCGAGCTTGATCTGGATGTCGTCCGCGTGCGTGAGGTACTCGCTCGTGACGCCGAACCGGCCGGACGCGATCTGCTTGATCGCCGAGCGCCGCTCGGGGTCGTACAGGCGCTCCGGGTCCTCGCCGCCCTCACCCGTGTTCGACTTGCCGCCGAGGCGGTTCATCGCGATCGCAAGCGTCTCGTGGGCCTCCGCGGAGATCGAGCCGTACGACATCGCGCCGGTGTTGAACCGCTTGACGATCTCGCTGACGGGCTCGACCTCGTCGACGGGCACCGGCTGGCGCACGCCGTCCCTGAACGCGAGCAGGCCGCGCAGCGTCATGAGCCGCGACGACTGCTCGTCGACGCGGTGCGTGTACTCGCGGAACACGTCCATCTGGCGCGTGCGGGTCGAGTGCTGCAGGCGGAACACCGTCTCAGGGTCGAACAGGTGGTCCTCGCCGTCGCGGCGCCACTGGTACTCGCCGCCGACCGCGAGCCGCTGGTGCGGCTGGCGGTTGCCGGACGCGGGGTACGCGTCCTCGTGCCGCGCCGCGACCTCGGCCGCGATGACGTCGAGGCCGATGCCGCCCAGGCGGCTCGTCGTGCCCGTGAAGTACCGGTCGACGAGCGGCTGCGACAGGCCGATGGCCTCGAACACCTGCGCGCCGCGGTACGACGCGATCGTCGAGATGCCCATCTTCGACATGACCTTGAGGACGCCCTTGCCGAGCGCCTTGATGAGGTTCTTGACGGCCTTCTCGGGCGAGACGCCGGGCAGGTAGCCGTTGCGCGCGAGGTCCTCGACGGACTCCATCGCGAGGTACGGGTTCACCGCGGCCGCGCCGTAGCCGATGAGCAGCGCGACGTGGTGCACCTCGCGGACGTCGCCGGCCTCGACCACGAGCGAGATCTGCGTGCGGGTGTGCCGGCGCAGCGTGTGGTGGTGCACCGCGGACAGCAGCAGCAGCGACGGGATCGGCGCGAGCTCGGCGTCGGAGTTGCGGTCGGACAGCACGAGGAAGCTCACGCCGTCGGCAACCGCGCGGTCGACCTCGGCGAAGATCTCCTCGAGGCGCGCCTCGAGGGCCGCTCCCCCGCCGGCCGCCCGGTACAGGCCGCGGATCGTCGTCGCGCGGAAGCCGAGCGACGGCTCCTTCTGGACGTGCACGATCTTGGCGAGCTGGTCGTTGTCCAGGACGGGGAACGGCAGCACGAGCTTGCGCGCGTGGCCGGGGCCGTCCTCGAGCAGGTTCGGCTCGGGGCCGATCGCGCCGCCGATCGCGGTGACCAGCTCCTCGCGGATGGCGTCGAGCGGCGGGTTCGTCACCTGCGCGAACATCTGCGTGAAGTAGTCGAACAGCATGCGCGGCCGGTTCGACAGCACCGCGACGGGCGTGTCGGACCCCATCGCACCGAGCGGCTCGGCTCCGGCGGCCGCCATGGGCGCGAGCAGGACCTTGAGCTCCTCCTCGGTGTAGCCGAACGTCCGCTGCCGACGGCGGACCGACGCGGCCGAGTGGGCGACGTGCTCGCGCTCGGGCAGCTGCTGGAGGTAGACGGAGTGGTCGCGGACCCACTCCGCGTACGGCCGCTGCGCCGCGAGCTGGGCCTTGATCTCGTCGTCCTCGACGATCCGGCCCTTGCCGGTGTCGACGAGGAACATGCGACCCGGCTCGAGGCGGCCCTTCGCGACGACCGTCGCCGGGTCGAGGTCGAGCACGCCGGCCTCCGACGCGCACACGACGAGGCCGTCCTCGGTGACCCAGTACCGGCCGGGGCGCAGGCCGTTGCGGTCCTGCACCGAGCCGATGAGCGTGCCGTCCGTGAAGGTCATCGCCGCCGGCCCGTCCCACGGCTCCATGAGCGTCGAGTGGTACTCGTAGAACGCACGCCGGGCCGGGTCCATCTGGGCGTGGTTCTCCCACGCCTCCGGGATCATCATCATGACCGCGTGCGGCAGCGAGCGGCCCGACAGGTGCAGCAGCTCGAGCACCTCGTCGAAGCTGCCCGAGTCCGAGCCGCCGGGGGTGCAGACCGGCAGCAGCGGCGCGAGGTCGCCGAGCGCCTCGCTCGCGAGGGTGCCCTCGCGCGCCGCCATCCAGTTGCGGTTGCCGCGCACCGTGTTGATCTCGCCGTTGTGCGCGACGAGGCGGAACGGCTGCGCGAGCGGCCACGACGGGAACGTGTTGGTCGAGAACCGCGAGTGCACGAGGGCGATCTCGGACGCGTAGCGCGGGTCGGACAGGTCGGCGAAGAACGGCTCGAGCTGGCCCGTCGTGAGCATGCCCTTGTACGCGAGCGTGCGCGACGACAGCGACGCGAAGTAGAGGCCCAGCTCGCGCTCGGCGCGCTTGCGCAGCCGGTACGCGCGGCGGTCGAGGTCCAGGCCCGCGAGCTCGCGTGAGGGGTCGGCGACGACGAGCTGCCGGAAGACGGGCATCGACGCGCGCGCGGTGGGCCCGACGAGGTCGGCCGTGACGACGACGTCGCGCCACGCGAGCACGTCGAGCTTCTCCTCGGCGGCGATGGCCTCGACCGCGGCGACGACCGTGCGCTGCTCGACCTCGTCGACCGGGAGGAACGCCATGCCGATCGCGTAGAACCCGGCGGGCGGGAGCTCGGCGTCGACGACGTCGCGCAGGAACGCGTCGGGGATCTGGGTGAGGATCCCCGCACCGTCGCCGCTGTCCTCCTCGGCGCCCACGGCGCCGCGGTGGTCGAGGTTGAGCAGCGCCGTCAGACCGGCGTCGACGATGTCGCGACCGGGGGTGCCACGCAGGGTGGCGACGAAGGCGAAGCCGCAGGCGTCGTGCTCGGCGGCGGGGTCGTAGAGACCCTGCTGCGCCGCGCCCGACCGCGTGACGAGCGCGTCAGGGCTCACGTGCGACGTCGACATCTGCACCGTCCTCACGATCCCCGGGGGCCGGGGTTTGACGAACATGGGGGGAACGCGGGACGTCGTCGGCCCAAACGTGGGGTGACGATACAACCCGGAAACATTGCGAGCCGCATCGCCACTTTGTGAGGTGGGTCACACCCCGCTCGCGGTCAGCGAGCGGCCTCGGACGTGCTCTCCTCGTCGTCCTGCGCGGTCGGGGGTGCCAGCAGGAGGGTCGTGTCGCGCCCTGGATGACGGCGCCCGACCACCACGAACGCTACCAGCGCGCCGAGGCCCACGATGATGGACGTCCAGACGTTGACCCGAAGCCCCAGGATCGTGTTCGCCGGGTCGATCCGCACGAGCTCGATCCACAGCCGGCCGGTCGTGTAGATCACGACGTAGAGCCAGAACACGCGGCCGTGGCCCAGCTTGAACCGGCGGTCGGCCCAGACGAGCACCGCGGCACCCGCGAGGTTCCAGAGGATCTCGTAGAGGAACGTCGGGTGGAACAGCGTGCCGGACTCGAACCCGGCGGGCAGGTGCGCGTCGTCGATCTGCAGGCCCCACGGGAGCGTCGTCGGGCCGCCGAACAGCTCCTGGTTGAACCAGTTGCCCAGCCGGCCGATCGCCTGGGCGACGAGCAGGCCGGGCGCGAGCGCGTCGGCGAACGGCGCGAGGCGGACCCCCTGGCGACGGCAGCCGATCCAGGCACCCACCGCGCCGAACGCGACCGCACCCCAGATGCCGAGGCCGCCCTCCCAGATGAACAGCGCGCGCACCGGGTCGCCGCCCTCGCCGAAGTACGCCTGCGGGGACGTGATGACGTGGTAGATCCGGCCGCCGACGATGCCGAACGGCACCGCCCAGAAGGAGATCTCGAGCACGGTGTCGGGGTCGCCCCCGCGCTCGGCCCAGCGGCGACGGGTCATCCAGAGCGCCGCGACGATGCCCAGCAGGATCGCGATCGCGTACGCGCGCACCGGGAACGGACCCAGGTGCCAGACGCCCTGCGGCGGGCTGGGGATCGACGCCAGGACCGCGGCGCTCACCGCTCGCCCCGCACCGCCGAGCGGACGCCGTCGGCCAGGTCGGCGGTGACCCGCGCGAGCGCGTCGATGCCGCCGGTCGCGTCCCCCGACTCGTACGCGTCGAGCAGCGGACGGACGAACGCCGAGCCGACGATGACGCCGTCGGCGTACCGCGCGACCTCGGCC
>NZ_JAAXOY010000110.1 GCF_012396155.1 Cellulomonas septica
GTCCTCGGGCCGCGGCACGGCGACGACCGGGGTCGCGCGCAGCGCGAGGCGCACGTCCGCGGGCCAGGTGCGCCCCGACGGGTCGGTGGCGTCCGCGCCCACCATGAGGCGGGTCGCGAGCGCGCCCAGCGCGAGGTCGCGGGTGAACGTGGTCACCACGTCGTACGTGCGGCACGCGGGCACGACGCCCGCGGTCGGGACGAGTCCGACGGTGGTCTTGATGCCGACGATCCCGTGGAACGCGGCGGGCACGCGACCGGAGCCGGCGGTGTCGGTGCCGATCCCGACGTCGGCGATGCCCAGCGCGACCGCCACCGCGGAACCCGAGCTCGACCCTCCCGACACCCGGTCGGGCAGCGTCGCGTGCCGGACCGGCCCGAACGGGCTCCGTGTCCCGACCAGGCCGGTCGCGAACTGGTCGAGGTTCGTCTTGCCGAGGACGACCGCACCCGCGTCGACGAGCCGCTGCACCGCAGGGGCCGTCACGGCCGCCGGCCCCGGACGACCCGCCGGCGACGTCGCGTACGACGGGCACGCGGCCGTCGTCGGCACGCCCGCGACGTCAACGTTGTCCTTGACGGCGAGCACGACACCGGCGAGCGGCAGGTCCTCGCCGGCCTCGACGCGCGCGTCGACGTCGGCCGCCGCGGCCAGCACGTCGGCGCGGTCGACCAGGGTGATCCACACCTCGGGCCGGTCAACCGCGTCGAGCCGCTCGAACGCCGCCCGCACGCGCCGCACGGCGGCACCCACGACGAAGCCGTCAGCGGCGCCGCCAGCGGTGCCGTCGGCACCACGCCCCACCGTCGCACCGTCGACGCCTGCGACACCGCCGGTCGTCGTCCCCGCCCCCACCAGGTCCACCACGTCGTCCACCTTCTCCGTCGTCGCCGCGCTCCCGGCCTGCTGCACCGCCGTCACGCGTCCCTCCCTGTCACGCACACCGTCCACGCTCGGTCGACCACCCGCCGCACGCGAGCCGTCCGCGTGCCGTCGACCACCCGGCTCACCCACACCGTCCGCGTGCCGTCGACCACCCGGCTCTCGCACGCCGTCCGCGTGCCGTCACGAGCCCACGGCCAGGATCGCGAGCGGTGCGCCCGGCGCGACCTGCTGACCGGGCGAGACGAGCACCTCGAGCACACGCCCGTCGGCAGGGGCGACGACGCCCAGCTCGAGCTTCATGGCCTCGAGCGCGACGAGCAGGTCGCCCTCCCGGACCTGGCTGCCCGACGCGGCCTCGACGCGCCACACGCTCCCGACCATGGGCGCCTCGACGAGCACGTGCCCGTCGGCGAGCTCGATCTGCGCCGCCCCGGCGAGGCCTGCCCCGACGGGCCCGTCGTCGGGTGCGGGCTCGTCGTGCGCGTCGAGCTCCCCGGCGGCGGCCCAGGCGGCGCGCTCCTCGGCGAACGCGGCGGCCTGCCGGGACTGGAACGCGGTGATGTCGTCGGCGTGCGCCGCGAGCAGGTCGAGGTGCTCGCGGTAGGAGAACGTGCCGTGCTCGACCTCGACGTCGAGCCGCCCGGCGGCGAACGCGGCGCGCTGCTCGAGCAGCTCGGCGGCTCCGACCGGGTGCCAGACGACGCGGTCGAAGAACCGCAGCAGCCACGGCTTGCCGGGTTCGAAGACCCCGCGCTGGCGGTGGCCGGACCAGATGGGCACGGTCCGCCCGACGAGCTGGTACCCGCCGGGCGAGTCCATGCCGTACACGCACAGGTACTGCCCGCCGAGCCCGACGGTGTCGGCGGCGGTCCACGTGCGGGCCGGGTTGTACTTGGTCGTCATGAGCCGGTGCCGCGGGTCGAGCGGCACGGCGAGCGGGGCGCCGAGGTAGACGTCGCCGAGCCCGAGGACCAGGTACTCGGCGCTCGTCATCGTCTCGAAGACGTCGTCGGTGGACGGGAGCCCGTTGATGCGGCGGACGAACTCGATGTTCGACGGCAGCCACGGCGCCTCGGGGCGGACGCCGGCCTGGTAGCGGTGCACGGCGTCGGCGATGACGGGGTCGTCGAACGACAGCGGCAGGTGGATGCGGCGGCTCGGGACGACGAGGTCGGCGGTCGCGGGCAGGGCGGCCTCGAGCTCGACGAGCACCGCGACGAGCGCGCGGACGGGCAGCACGTCGGGGTCGACGTGCACGTGCAGCGACCGGACGCCGGGCGTGAGGTCGACGACGCCGGGCAGGTCGCGCGCGCGCAGCGCCTCGGCGAGCGCGTGCACGCGCATCCGCAGACCGAGGTCGAGCACCATCGGCCCGTACTCGACGAGCACGTTGTCGTCGCCGCCGCGCAGGTAGACGACCTCGGGCGTGCCGAGCGGGTCGGCGGGGTCGCCGGCGACCCGGGCGAGCACACCGTCGTCGCCGTCGGGTCCGACCGCGAGACCGGCGGGGACGGATGCCGTGGAGCGCAGCGCGTCGGACCCGCGGAGCGCGTCGGCGGTCGCCTCGGGGACGGGCAGAAGCCGGACGGTGTCGCCGGGCCGGATCTGGCCCATCTTCCAGCGGTGGCCCGCGACGACGGTCACGGGGCAGGCGAACCCGCCGAGGCTGGGACCGTCGGGTCCGAGCAGGATCGGGGTGTCGCCCGAGACGTTGAGCGCACCGACGGAGTACGGGTTGTCGTGCAGGTTCGACGGGTGCAGCCCGGCCTCGCCGCCGTCGGGTCGCGCCCACTGCGGCTTCGGCCCGGTGAGGCGGATGCCGGTCCGGTTGGCATGCGTCTGCACCTGCCAGGTCGCGTCGTAGAGCATCCGCATGTCGTCGGGCGTGAAGTACGTCGGGGCAGGCTGCGGTCCCTCCTGGACGGCGACCTCCCACGCGTGCACGAGCTCCGGACGGACGTCGACGGGGACGGGCGCGACCGGCGACGCGTCGGCACCGACCGCCGCCGGGACCAGCGTGTCGCCCAGCGCGAGCGCCCGGCCGGTGTACCCGCCGAAGCCGCCGAGCGAGAACGTCGACGCCGACCCCAGGTAGAGCGGCACGTCGAGCCCGCCGCGCACGAGCACGTAGGTGCGGAGGCCCGCGCCCGACGGCGCGCCGACGTCCAGCACCGAGCCCGCAGGGACGACGACCGGCTCCCACTGCGGGACGGGCTCGCCGTCGACGGTGACGGGCGCGTCGGCCCCGGTCACGCACACGACGGCCTCGTGGCTGAACCGCAGACGCGGACCGGTGAGCGTGCACTCCAGGCCGGGCACGCCCTCGGGGTTGCCGAGCGCGCAGTTGCCGAGGCGGAACGACAGGTCGTCCATCGGGCCGGAGGGTGAGATGCCGACGTCCCAGTGCCCCAGGCGTCCCGGCCAGTCCTGCACGGTCGTCATCACGCCCGGCCGCTCGACGGCGATGTGCGGCTCGTCGTCGACCACCCCGCCGAGGGTGCCCGTGGTGTGCGTCGCGGCCAGGACCGACGGGTCGGCGACGGCGGCGCGCAGCAGCGGCAGGTTCGTCTGGAGCCCCGACATGCGCGTGCCCGCGAGCGCGGCGGCCGACGCGGCGAGGGCGGCGTCGCGGTCGTCGGCGTGCACGATCACCTTGGCGAGCATCGGGTCGTAGAGCGTCGTGACCTCCTGCCCGGTCTCGGCCCACGCGTCGATCCGCACGCCCGTCGACGGGTCGGGGTAGACGACCTCCGTGAGGAGGCCGGCGCTCGGCTGGTGGTCCTTGCGGGGGTCCTCGGCGTACACGCGCGCCTCGACGGCGTGGCCGCGGATCTCCGGTCCGGCGTCGGGCACGTCGTCGAGGAACGACGCGTCGCCCTGCGCGAGCCGGATCATCCACGCGACGAGGTCGACGCCCGTGACGGCCTCGGTGACCGGGTGCTCGACCTGCAGGCGGGTGTTGACCTCGAGGAACGACACCTCGCCGCGGTCGACGTCGTACACGTACTCGACGGTCCCGGCGGACCGGTAGGCGACGGAGGCGGTGAGCGCGCGCGCCGACGCGTGCAGGGCCTCCCGGACGTCGGCAGGCAGCGCGGGCGCGGGGGCCTCCTCGACGACCTTCTGGTGCCGTCGCTGCAGCGAGCAGTCGCGATCGCCGAGGCTCACGACCCGGCCGGCGCCGTCGCCGAACACCTGCACCTCGAGGTGCCGCGCGCGCGCGACGTACCGCTCGAGGAAGACGCCCGCGGACCCGAACGACGCCGCGGCGATGCGCTGCACGCGGTCGAACGCGGCGACGAGCTCACCGGGGTCGGCGCACGCCTGCATGCCGATGCCGCCGCCCCCGCCGACGGCCTTCACCATGACGGGGTACCCGACGACCTCGGCGGCGGTCAGCGCGTCGGCGACGGTCTCGAGCAGACCCGAGCCCGCGACGAGAGGCACGCCCGCCGCGCGCGCGGCCTCGCGGGCCTCGTGCTTGTCGCCGAACACGGACAGGTGCGCGGGCGTCGGCCCGACGAACGCGAGCCCGGCGGCCTCGACCTGCGCGGCGAACGCCGCGTTCTCGGACAGGAACCCGTAGCCGGGGTGGATCGCGCCCGCGCCGGTCTCGGCGGCGGCGTGCAGGACGAGCTCGGTCCGCAGGTAGCTCTCGACGGCCGGGCCGGGTCCGAGCCGGACGGCCTCGTCGGCGAGGCGCACGTGCGGGGCGGCCGCGTCGGCGTCGGAGTAGACCGCCACCGTCCGCAGGCCGAGGTCGCGCGCGCTGCGCAGGATGCGGACGGCGATCTCGCCACGGTTGGCGACGAGCAGGGTGTCGAACACGGCGTCCCCCGGTGCGGTCGTCGGACCGGCCCGCGACGACCGCGAGCGGTGGCCGGACGAGGACCGGAGGGTGTATACACCCCGGTATCCCGCACGCTACGAACTGGTTGTTTCCCACCCCACCGCCCCGCGTAAACGTCGCGTTACGACCAGCGCCCTCGTCACATGGGAGTCGCGCCGTTGACCGTTAACTTCGCGAATGCGAAACTAATGGTCATGAGCGGTCTGATCGGAACCGCCGAGGCCGCTGCGCGACTCGGGCTGTCCCGGCGTCAGGTGAACTACCTGGTCGCGGCAGGCGAGCTCCGCCAGGTGGTGCGCGGAGCCCTCGACGCCACGTCCGTCGACCGGTACGCCGCCGTCCCGCGGACGGGCCGGCAAGCATGGTCAGAGCCCACGGCCTGGGCAGCCATCGCGTTGCTGACCGACCACCAGGTCACATGGCTGGGGCCGTCACAGCTCTCGCGGCTTCGAGGCCGACTTCGCGAGCTGACTCCCGAACGACTCGTCGAACGTTGCCGCGACCGTGCGTCGGTGCACCGGTACGCAGCTCACCGCTCCACGCTCCCGCGTATCGGCGCCGATGTCGTCACACCGGACCGCAGTCTCCTCGGTCTTGCCGCTCGGGCGGACTCGACTGTCGACGGCTACGTCGCGCGCGACCAGCTCTCGTCCCTGGTCCATGGGCACGGACTCACCGAGGACGAGGACGGCCTCCTCACGCTGCGCGCCACCGCGATGGACATCGTCCTCGTTGCGGCGCTCGCCGGCGGACCTGTGCTCGCCGCCGTGGACTCGGCAGGCTCGCTCGACGCGCGCGAACGTCGGGCAGGGCTCGACACGCTCGAGCGGGTGCTGGAGCGCCACGCTCATGCCTGAGCGGCCCTTGCTCGACGTCCCTACCCCGCCTGGCGGGTGGGGACCACCGTGGCCCAACGTCGCGGAGATCGCCGACGTGCTGCCGCACCACACCTGGACGCTCGTCGGCGGCCTCATGACCCAGCTCCATGCCGCGACCCACGACGTCGACGGCGTCCGGCCGACGAACGACGTCGACGTCGTGCTCCACGTCGAGACGACGCCGGGCGCACCGGCTGCAGCTGCGGAAGCGCTCGAGTCGCTCGGGTACCACGTCGTGGACCCGTTCGATCCGCGCGAGACGACGGCGCACCGCTTCCGGCGCGGGCACCAGTCGGTCGACCTCGTGACGGTCGCAGAAGACGTCGTGGACGTGCTGATCGCCGACCACGCTCCTCCACGCGCGGTGAGCAGGCTGCGCGGACGGACGATGGTGGCGATCGAAGGTGGCACCCAGGCACTGCAGCGAACGGTGAACGCGAGCCTGTCGATCGTCGACGGCGTGCGGACGACCGTGAGCACGCCGTCGGTGCTCGGCGCCCTCGTTCTCAAGGCCGCCGCGTACCGGACCGACTCGCGCGATCCCGAACGGCACCTCATGGACGCCGCCGTGCTGCTCGCTCGCCTCGACGACCCGTACGACGCGCGCGAGCAGTTCAAGGGGTCGGACCGGTCGCGCATGCTGCTGCTCGCGCGGCACCTCGTCGAGGAAGGACCGCAGTGGCGAAGGCTCCCGTCGACCGCAGCGCGGGACGGGCAGGCTGCGCTGCGGATCCTGACGACCTGAGGTCAGCCGGCGAGGGCCATGCGGGTCATGGCGCTGGTCGCACGCTCCATGACGACCTCGAGCGACTCGCCGACGTGCTTGTGCAGGGCCGTCAGCGCCTCGGGCAGTCGGCGCTCGAGGACGAGCTCGACGATCTCGATGTGCTCGTCGATGGTGAGCGCGATGCGGCCGGTCTCGACGAAGTCGTGCATGCGCACGGCCCGGATCTTCTGGTTGACGGTGACGAGCGCGTCGGTGAGCTGCGCGTTGCCCGACGCGCGCGACAGCGCCTGGTGGAACCGCTCGTCGAGCAGCACGAACGACGGGTCGGGCTCGGGCGGGGCGTCGCGCAGGACGTACCAGCGCCTCAGCTCCTCGCGCAGGATCTCCTCGTCGTGCCGGACCGACGGGTTCTCGATGGCGCGCGCGATGCCGCGCAGCTCGAGCGTGATGCGCAGCTCGTAGAGGTTGCGCAAGTCCTCGAGGCTCGGGACGACGACCGCGTACCCGAAGTCGGTGCGCTCGACGAGCCCGTCGGACAGCAGCCGGGACAGCGCCTCGCGCACGGGTGTCCGGGACACCTCGAACGCCTTCCCGAGCTTGGGCTCGGTGAGCCGCTCGCGCGGGGAGATGCGGCCGTTGAGGATGTCGTCGCGGAGCCGGTGGTAGACGACCTCGCGCAGCGACCGCGCCTCGGCGGCGGCCTCGTCCGAGGTGCCGACGGGGGGCGCTCCGCCCGCGCCGACGGCCGGGTCGGCGGCCGTGGTGGACGGGCCGGTCAGGCCGGTGCTCATGCTCACGGAGCCTAGTCCTCCGCCTCGACGCGTCCGGGGCGCGACGCTCCCCCGCCCGCCACGGCTCTCGCCGCCGACGTGGCCCCGGCGAGGACCGCGACCCGCACCGCCGACGTGGCCCCGGCGAGGATCACGACCCGCTCCGCCGACCTGCCGGCACCGACCACCGCACGCGCCGCCACCGTCGTGCCCGCACCGACGGTCACAGGGCCATCGCCGCCCGCACGTCGGCCTCCTGCTCGGCCCCGCCGGCGCCGGTGCTGGTGACGCGGCCGGACTCGAGCACGTAGTACCGCTGAGAGGCGGCGAGCGCGAAGCCGACGTGCTGCTCGACGAGCAGGACGGTGAGCCCGCGCTGCGCGGTGAGCGTCGCGACGGCGTCCTCGATCTCCTGCACGACGGACGGCTGGATGCCCTCGGTCGGCTCGTCGAGGACGAGGACGCGCGGCCCGGTGACGAGCGCCCGCGCGATCGCGAGCTGCTGCCGCTGGCCGCCGGACAGCAGGCCCGCGCGCCGCGAGAGCAGC
>NZ_JAAXOY010000111.1 GCF_012396155.1 Cellulomonas septica
CGGGCACGCCGCGGCCCGCGTCACCCCGGGGGGTGCGCGGGCCGCGGGTCGAGCGGTCGGACGGCCGGGTCAGCCCTTGACGGCACCACCCAGCAGGCCGCGGACGAAGTACCGCTGGAGCGCGAGGAACACGATGAGCGGCACGATCATCGCGATGAACGCACCCGCCGACAGCAGGTGCCACTGCGACCCGCGGGTGCCCGCGAGCTCGGCGACGCGCACCGTCAGCGGGGCGACGTCGGGCGTGCCGCCCGCGAACACCAGCGCGACGAGCAGGTCGTTCCACACCCACAGGAACTGGAAGATCGCGAACGACGCGATCGCGGGCGTGAGCAGCGGCAGGAGCACCTGGAAGAAGATCTTCACGTGCCCGGCGCCGTCGACGCGCGCGGCCTCGACGAGCGACGGCGGGATGTCCTTCATGAAGTTGTGCAGCAGGTAGATCGCGAGCGGCAGCGCGAAGATCGAGTGCGACAGCCACACGACCCAGAACGAGCCCGCGAGCCCCCACGACACGTACTGGGAGAGCAGCGGGACGAGCGTGACCTGGATCGGCACCACCTGGAGTGCGAACACGCCCACGAACAGCAGGTTCCGACCCCGGAAGTCGATCCAGGCGAACGCGTACGCCGCGAGCAGCGCGAGCGAGATCGGGATGAGGACCGCGGGCAGCGTGATGACGAGCGAGTTCAGGAAGTAGGTCGCCAGGCTCGTCGAGGACCCGAACAGCGCCTCCTGGTAGTTGTCGAGCGTGAGCTCCGGGTTCCACGGAAGCGTCCACCAGCCCGACGACCGGATCTCCGCACGCGGGCGGAACGACGTCACGAACAGGCCGAACGTCGGGACGGTCCACAGGACCGCGATGACGATCGCGATGCCCGACGCCCACGGGGAGCTGAGCTTGCCCTTGACGGCGATGGCGCGCTTCTCCGCGCGGGACATCTTGCGCGCCGGCCTGACGGCGCGGGTGTCGGCCTCGGTCTCGTCGACCAGGTTGGTGGGCGGGATGACGGTCATCGGATCTCCTCCGAGAGTCGCAGCTGCCGCACGTTGTAGACGACGATCGGGATGACGAGGACGAAGAGCAGCACCGCGAGCGCAGCACCGAACGCCGGGTTCTGGGCCCGGAAGGACTGCGTGTAGTACTCGTAGGCCACGACGGACGTGCCGAAGTTGCCGCCGGTCATCGTCCGGACGATGTCGAACACCTTGAGCGTCGCCATGGCGATGGTCGTGAGCACGACCACGAGCGCGGGCCGGATGCTCGGGACGGTGATGAAGCGGAACATCTTGGCGCCGCCCAGGCCGTCGAGGCGCGCGGCCTCGACGATGTCGTCGGGGATGGCCTTGATCGCCGCGGAGAGCACGGTCATCGCGAAGCCGGCCTGGATCCACACCATGACCGCGATGAGGAACAGCGTGTTCCACGGTTGGTTGAGCAGGAACTGCTGCGGTGGCAGCCCGAGCCACACGAGGACCTGGTTCGCGAGCCCGATCTGCTGGATGTTGCCCTGGTCGGGCCGGTACTCGTAGACGAACTTCCAGATGATCGACGCACCGACGAGCGAGATCGCCATCGGCAGGAAGATCAGCGTCTTCGCGAACGACTCGAACCGGGTGCGGTCCACCATCACGGCGTACACGAGCCCGATGAAGGTCGCGGCGAGCGGGACCAGGACGACCCACAGCAGCGTGTTGCGCAGGACGATCTGGAACTGGTCCTCGGTGAACGCCTTCACGTAGTTGTCGAACCCGACGAACGCGTCGCCGCTGTTGTTGTAGAACGAGTCGCGGATCGTCCGCAGGCCGGGGTACAGCAGGCCGAACGTGAGGAACAGCAACGTCGGGCCGAGGAACCCGAGCGCGACCACCCAGACGGGCAGCCGCTTGATCCGGTCGACGCCGAACAGGATCAGACCCATCACGACGACGAACAGCAGGATCGCGAGCACCATCAGCGTCAGCTTCTCGCCCGTGGTGTCGGGGCGGATCAACCAGTCCATGGCTCACCTTTCATCGCCGTCCAGGCCGGCGTCGATGCACGGGGGGAGGCGCGCGAGCCGTGCGCGCAGGGGACCGCCGGTGGGACGGCCGTGGTGGGGGCCCGCGGACGGACCCCCACCACGTCGTGTCACACCGGTCGAGGCGTCACTGCGGCCAGGCCGCCTCGATGTTGTCCAGCGTCTCCTCGTCGGACTGGTCCTCGGCGATCCACGCCGTCATCTGCTTCCAGAACGCGTCGGCGCCGACGGCACCGGGCATCTGGTCGGACCCGTCGAACCGGAAGATGTACGAGTCGTCGGTGAGCAGGTCGAACGACAGCTTGTCGATCGGCGACTGCAGCAGCGCCGGGTCGAGGCCGTTGTTCGCGGACAGCCAGCCCTGGCCGGTGACCTCGGCCTTCTTGTTCGCCCACTCGGGGCTCGACAGGTAGGCCTGGAACGCCGCGACCTCGGGACGGTCGGCGAACGCCGTCACGAACTCACCGCCGCCGAGCAGCGGCTTGTCGTCCTCGGTCTTGCCCGGCAGGTAGAAGGCGTAGACGTCGCCGTCCTCGGCGACCGTGAGGCTCTCGTCCCAGTTGGCCTGGTAGAAGTTCGCCGCACGGTGCAGGAAGCAGGCGCCGTCCGGGATCGGCTGCGCCGCCTCGTTCCACGGGGTCGTCGCGATGGACGTCACGTCGCCCCAGCCGCCGTTGACGCGCTCCGAGTCCTTGAGGATCGAGCCGACGGTCCCGAGCGCCTCGAGGATCTGCGGGTCGTTGAACGGGATCTCGTGGTTGACCCACTGGTCGTAGACGTCCGCACCGGCGGTCCGCAGGACGACGTCCTCGAGCCAGTCGGTGGCCGGCCAGCCGGTCGCGTCGCCGGACTCGATGCCCGCGCACCACGGCTGCACGTCGGGGTGGTCCTCACGGATCTGGTCGGTCAGCGCGATGAGGTCGTCCCACGTCGTGGGGATCTCGTAGCCGTTCTCCTCGAACGCCGACGGCGAGTACCAGACGAACGACTTCACGTTGGCGCCGAGCGGCGTCGCGTAGAGCGTGCCGTCGACCGTGCCGTAGTTGACCCAGCCCTCGGTGTAGTACTCGTTCGCGTTGTCGATGACGGCCTGCGGGGCCGGCACGACGACGTCCGGGTACTGCTCGACGATCGACTTCAGGAAGCCGGGCTGCGGGATGTACGCGATGTCCGGCGGGTTGCCGGCCTGGAGGCGCACCGGGAGCTGCGCCTCGAACTCGCGCGACCCCTCGTACTCGATCTTCGCGCCCGTGCACTCCTCGAACGGGGCGTAGGAGTCGATCTGCTGCTGCGACTCCGGGTCCACGATCGAGGTGTAGACGCTGATCGTCTTCCCCGACAGGTCGCCGTAGTCCTCGTACGCGGTGCAGTCCGTCGTCGACGACGCGCCGTCGCCGCTGCCCCCGTCGTCGTCGCTTCCCGAACAGGCGGTGAGCACGAGCACGAGACCCGCCCCCGCCGCCGCTGCCGCGGTGTAGCCGCGACGCTTGCGCAAGCCGTTCATGAGACCTCCACGTCGTCATGGTCCGGACGCGCGACTCCACCCCGTCGCGCCCTCCCCAGCGATGCAAGTCGTTGCGCAAGGGTTTCGCAACCGGCGCACGGGGACAGAACGGTCACAATTGGGCAACGCACACGTGTCAGCGCCGTGGCGGCCGTTGCCCGCGGCACCTGCGACGACGCCCGCGGGCGTGCTGTCGTCAGTCGACGAGGCTGCGCAGGACGGCGACGACGCCGTCGTCCTCGATGGTCCCCGTGACCTCGTCCGCCGCGGCGCGCACGACGTCGGACGCGTGACCCATCGCCACGCCCCGCGCCGCCCACCGGAGCATCTGCACGTCGTTGGACCCGTCGCCCACGGCGACCGTCGCGAACGGCTCGACGCCCTCGTGCTGCCGGATCTCCTCGAGCGCGCTGGCCTTCGACACCCCGCCCGGCGTCAGGTCGAGCCACGCCGACCACCCGACGGCGTACTCGACCTCGTGCAGGCCGACGCGCTCCACGAGCGCGTGGAACTCCTCGGGGCTCGCCTCGGGCGCCCGGATGACGACGCGCGTCGCGGGGGTCGCCGCGAGCTCGTCGAACGGCACCACCTGCACGCGCCCGGACAGCTCGCCCGCCGGGAAGTCCGCGGACACCTTGAAGCCGACGCCGAGGTCCTCGACCGCGAACAGCGCGTCGGGCAGCTCCATCGCGATCGTCCGCAGCGCCGGACCGGGGTCGAACGTCACGGACTTCGTGATCTCGAAGCCCTCGTCGCGGCCGTCGATGCGGGCCGTCACCGCGCCGTTCGAGCACACGACCCAGCCCTCGGTGAGCCCGAGGTCGCGCGCGACCGGCACCGCGGAGTGCGCGCCGCGGCCCGTCGCGAGCACGACGTGCACCCCCGCCTCCCGCACCGCCGCGATCGCGTCCCGCACGTCGGCGGAGATGACGCCGTCGTACGACATGAGCGTGCCGTCGACGTCGAGCGCGACCATCGTGCAGCGGCTCATCGCACGGGCTCCAGGACCTCGAGACCGCCCAGGTACGGGCGCAGCGCCTCCGGGACGCGCACCGACCCGTCGGCCTGCTGGTGGTTCTCGAGGATCGCGACGATCCAGCGCGTCGTCGCGAGCGTGCCGTTGAGCGTCGCCGCCGGACGGACCGTGCCGTCGGCGGTGCGCTCGCGCACCCCCAGGCGGCGGGCCTGGTACGTCGTGCAGTTGGACGTCGAGGTGAGCTCGAGCCACCGCTGCTGGCTCGGCAGCCACGCCTCGCAGTCGAACTTGCGGGCCGCGCTGCTGCCCAGGTCGCCCGCCGCGGTGTCGATCACGCGGTACGGCAGCTCGACGAGGTCGAGCATCGCCTTCTCCCAACCGAGGATGCGGCGGTGCTCGTCGGCCGCGTCCTCGACCGTCGTGTACGAGAACGCCTCGACCTTGTGGAACTGGTGCACGCGGATGATGCCGCGCGTGTCCTTGCCGTACGACCCCGCCTCGCGGCGGTAGCACGCGCTCCACCCCGCGTACCGCTTCGGGCCGCCCGTCAGGTCGAGGATCTCGCCGCTGTGGTAGCCCGCGAGCGCGACCTCCGACGTGCCGACCAGGTACAGGTCGTCGGCGGGCAGGTGGTAGATCTCGTCCGCGTGCGCGCCGAGGAAGCCCGTGCCGGCCATGACCTCGGGCTTGACGAGCGTCGGCGTGATGACCGGCGTGAACCCGGCCGCGAGCGCCCGGTCGACGGCCGCGTTGAGCAGCGCGAGCTCGAGCCGAGCGCCGATGCCCGTCAGGTAGTAGAACCGCGCGCCCGAGACCTTCGCGCCGCGCTCGGTGTCGATCGCCGCGAGGCCCTCGCCCAGCGCCAGGTGGTCGCGCACCGCGAAGTCGTCGCCGTACTCCGCGGCGAAGTCGCGGGGGGTGCCGACGTGCTCGAGCACGACGTAGTCGTCCTCGCCGCCGCCCGGCACGCCGTCCTCGACGACGTTGCCGATCCGCCGGGCCAGGTCCGTCGCGTGCCGCTCGGCCTCGTCGGCCTCCGCCTGCAGCCCCTTGACCTTCTCCGCGATCGTCTTGCCGTGCGCGAGCAGCGACTGCTTCTCCTCGCCCTGCGCCGACGCGACCTTCTTGCCGTGCGCCTTCTGCTCGGCGCGCAGCGTCTCGAACTCGGTGAGGGCGGCGCGGCGGCGGGAGTCGGCGTCGAGGACCTGGTCGACGAGGGACGGGTCGTCGCCACGGAGCCGCTGGCTGGTCCGGACGAGCTCGGGTTCCTCCCGCAGGAGCCGCAGATCGATCACCCGCCGACTCTACCGACCACCCCGCACCCCCCGCCCCGCACCCGACCGGCCCCCGCTGCGCCGAGTCTCGCGGAGCGCACGGGTGGGAGAGGGCGGTGGCGAGGACCGAGGTGGGAGTGGTGCGGGGCGTTCCGGCGGGTCAGGGGCGGGTGGCCGTAGATTGCCCGTGTGTCGTGGGAGGGGTGGGTCGCGGTCGTGGCGGGTGCGCTCGCGCTCCTCTCGCTGCTCCTCGTCCTCGTGCTGCTCGTCCGGCAGCGCGACCTCCGGCGGCGCATCGAGTCGCCCGGCGTCGCGCGGTCGGCCCGCGCGCTGCGGCTCGCGCGCGAGATCGAGGGCAGCGGGCAGCTCGTCGCGTTCGTCGCGAACCCGTCGAAGCCCGACGTCGCGCACCTGCGCGCCGCGGTGCTGCGGCTGTGCGCCGAGCAGGAGCTGCCCGAGCCGCTGTGGCTCGAGACGACCGTCGAGGACCCGGGCGTGGGCCAGACGCGCGAGGCGGTCGAGCGGGGCGCGGACGTGGTCGTCGCGATCGGCGGCGACGGGACGGTCCGGGCGGTCGCCGAGGGTCTCGTCGGGACGGGCGTGCCGATGGGCCTCATGCCGCTCGGCACGGGCAACCTGCTCGCGCGGAACCTCGACATCCCGCTGTCCGACCCGCTCGCGGCGATGCGCGTCGCCGTCGAGGGCCGCGACCGCACGATCGACGTCGGCTGGCTGCGCGTGCAGCGCTGGGAGTCCGACGTGCACGACGACGTCGCCGAGGCCGCGGACGACCTGCCCGACGACGGGGACGTCCCGCGCGACCACATCTTCCTGGTCATCGCGGGCGTCGGGTTCGACGCGGCGATGGTCGCCGACGCCGACGAGCAGCTCAAGGCGCGCGTCGGCTGGATCGCCTACTTCGTCGCGGGCATGAAGCACCTGCACGGCCGTCGCAGCCGCGTGCACGTCCGGCTCGACGACCAGCCCGTCACCTCGACCCGGCTGCGCAGCCTGCTCATCGGCAACTGCGGGAAGCTGCCCGGCGGCATCACGCTGCTGCCCGACGCGGAGCTCGACGACGGCTGGTTCGACGTCGCCGCGATCGACACGCGCGCCGGGATCGCCGGGTGGGCGCAGCTGTTCGGCGAGGTCGTGCTCCAGGGCGTCGGGGTCCGCAACGACCTGCCGGCGAAGATCGGCCGGATCGACCACACGCGCGCGCAGGAGGTGCGGCTCGTCGTGCCGGGCGGCGACCACGTGCAGGTCGACGGCGACGTCGTCGGACGGGTCACCGAGCTCACGGCCCGGGTCGACCCCGGCGCGCTGGTGGTCCGCGTTCCGACCCGCTGACCGCGGCACGGCCTGCCACGAGCCGGGTCGGCGTCGGCGTTGCTCCGGGGTGGTGAAGATCGTCCGGTTCCTCCCCGGATGTCCGACGTCGCCGTTACCGTGGACACGAGTCGCCGTGGACGTGCGTGTGCGCGCGACGTCGAGGACGAGCCCGGCCCGCAGCGGCAGGCCCGTCCGTCGGAGGACCACCGAGCAGCGCGGACGAGGAGGACGGTGACCACCGACAGCCGCCCCGAGCCCCCGGGCGGGTCGCCGCACCGGACGGCGCCCACACCGGTGGTCCCGATGCCGCCGCGCGTCGCGCCGTCGCCGGATGCCTTCCGCAGCGTCAGCCCCACGCCCTTCTCGGCACCCCCGTCGCCCACGTCGACGCCGCGTGCCCACGTCGTCGGAGCACCACCGTCCCGCCGGGCGACGTCCGCCTCGCTCGTGCTCGCGACCGCCGGAGCGCTCGCGGCGGTCGCCGTTGTCGCCGCGTTCGCCGTCACGGCGCTCGTCGGGCAGACGGCCTTCCC
>NZ_JAAXOY010000112.1 GCF_012396155.1 Cellulomonas septica
CGGCACCGGCGCCGTCGTCCGGCCGCGTCCGACGCGGGCGGCGGGCGGCGTACGGCGGGCGGTGGGAGGTGGCGCGGTGGACCGCACTTTCGTCCCGTGCACGGCTGCGTCGTCGTCGGTCACAATGTGCTGCGCGCGCAGCATCGAGCCGCGCACGCCCCGGGCAGCGTCGCCCGCCACGACGACGCGACCGAGGACGACACCATGGCCACCACCGACACCCCGACGCTGCCCGCGGCGATCCCGCACGGGCGCGCGGAGGACCTGCTGGGCCTGCTCACGGGCGTCGTCCTGGTCGCGGTCGGCATGTCGCTGCTGCGGACCGGGGGGCTCGTCACGGGCGGGATCGCGGGTGCGGCGCTGCTGCTCACCCACGTCGTCGACGTCCCGCTCGGCGTGCTGTTCTTCGCGCTCAACGTGCCGTTCTTCGCGCTCGCGGCGCACCGCTCGGGCTGGCCGTTCACCCTGCGCAGCGCCGCGACCGTCGGGCTGGTCTCGCTCGGCACCGCGGTCACGGCCGCGCACCTCGACGTCGCGTCCGTCGACCCGTGGTTCGCCGCCGTCGTCGGCAACCTGCTGTGCGGGACGGGCCTCCTCGTGGTGTTCCGGCACCGGGCGAGCGTCGGCGGGTTCTCGATCGTCGCCGTCCTGCTGCAGGAGCGGTCCGGGATCCGCGCGGGGCACGTGCTCATGGCGCTCGACACGCTCGTCGTCCTGGCGGCGTTCACCGTCGCACCGCCGCTCGACGTCCTCGTGTCCGCCGCGGGCGCGGTGCTGCTGAGCCTCGTCGTGACGTTCAACCACCGGCCGGGCCGCTACACGGGCTTCTGACCGGTCCACCCCGGCCGGCAGCGCGACGTCGCGGCGCGAGCGTCAGCCGCCGTAGAACGACTTGAGCAGCTCGTACGCGACGATCGCGGGCCACACGAGCGCCTTCGGGATCGCCAGGACGAAGTCCCAGAACCCCACCCCGGCCGAGAAGTAGTACACCGCCGCCCCGATGATCCCGAGGCCGTAGACGGCCCCGCCGCCCGCACCGCCCGCGTCCGAGCCCTTCGCCATGTCCCGCTCCCGTCGCTCGCGCCGTCGTCCCCTCGACCGGCACCCTCCCGCCGGGGCGACGGCGGCGGCATCACCCGCGACGGGCGGTTCGGTCCTCCCGGCGAGGGGGTGCCGTGTGGGTGGTCCGCGGGACGATGGGACGGACGCCGCCGGGGACGTCCGGCGGGCCGACCGAGGGGGTCTCCCGTGGAGTTCAGGCTCGAGCTCGTGATCGTCCCCGTGAGCGACGTGGACCGTGCCGTCGCGTTCTACTCCGAGAAGGTGGGGTTCGTCGTCGACCACGACCAGCGCGTGAGCGACGACGTGCGCTTCGTCCAGCTCACGCCGCCCGGCTCCGCGTGCTCGATCGCGGTCGGGCTCGGCCTGACCGACGCCGCGCCGGGTTCGGTGAAGGGGTTGCAGGTCGTCGTCGACGACGCCGACGCGGCCCGCGCGTTCCTCGTCGAGCACGGCGTCGACGCACCCGAGGTGCAGGACTTCCCGTGGGGCCGGTTCACGGGCTTCCGCGACCCCGACGGCAACGAGTGGTCGGTCCAGCAGCTCCCGGCCTGGCGCGGCTGACGCGCGGACCCGCACGCGTCGCGGCGCGGTCGACGTCCGACCGGTGACGGACGACGACCCCCGACCCCGGCGGCGGACCGGGGTCGGGGGTCGCGTCGGTCACGGTCGCGGCAGCCCGATGCCGGAGCGCGCGAACCCGTCGGCGGCGGCCCGCAGCGACTGCGGCGACGAGTCGAGCCGCCAGTCGTTCGTCGAGCGTCCGCTGCCCTCGCCCGACGTGACGGCGAGGCTGAACCAGCCGATGCCGATGATGTCGCTGTTCTCCGGCCGGGCCAGCCCGTCGAACAGGCTGCTGATCCACTGCGCCTTCTTGCCGCCGCGCTCGGTCGCCCCGATCTCCGCGAGGAAGATCGGCTTGCCGGGTGCGGCCTCGCGCAGCATCGGCAGCGTCATGGAGTACGTGTCGTCGAAGGTCGGCACGGGGTCGCCCGGGCGGTAGTAGCCGGACATGCCGACCCAGTCGACGTACTCGGGGCCGGGGTAGAACTGCCGCGGGTGCGGCTGGCTGGGGATCTTGTTGACGCGGTTGGGCGCCCACAGCCACACGACGAGGTCGTTCGCGCCCTCGGCCTCGAAGATGTCGTGCACGTGCCGCCACATCTCGACGTACTGGCCGGGCTTGTTGCCGTTGACGGACCCGCCGTCCCAGCCGCGGATCTCCGACCACGGGTACCAGGAGCCGTTCATCTCGTGGTCGAACCGGATGACGAGCGGCAGCCCGGTGGCGGTGATGTCGCGCGCGTACTGGTGCAGGTAGTCGTCGAACGCGCCCCCGATGATGCGGCTGAGCGAGAACTCGGGCACGTCGCTCGTGATCGAGCCGATCTGGCTCTGGCTCTCCCACGTGAGCAGGGGGATCTGCCCGCGGCTCCACGCGGCCTGCACGGCGTCGGGGCGGAACGGGGTGTCCCACGACTGGAAGTACCCGCTGACGTTCGCGTTGCGGTTGACGGCGGCCTCGACGCCGTTGAACTCGGCGTAGTCGAACGGGCTCTGCGTCGTGTAGAGGCCGAACAGCTGGCTCGCGGCGAGGATCTGCGACTTCGTCATCGACGCGGTCACGGGCGGTGGCACGTAGCCCTTGGGGTTCTCGACCTTCCAGGACAGCTCCTGCACCTGGCGGCGCAGGTCCGCGATCTTCGCGGTCGTGTCGACGGCGGCGGCGTTGTGCCGCTCGCGCGTCGCCTTGAGCTCGCCGTTCACGACGTTGGCGGTGTCCGCCTGCGCGGCGGCCTCGGCCTCGGCGCGACCGAGGGCCTGCTGGGTCGCGACGAGCTCGGCCTGCAGCGCGTCGAGCTGCGCCTTGAGGTCGTCGGCGCGGGCCTTCTGGACGGTGTCGAGCACGGGCGGCCGGCCACCGGTGAGCTTCTCCTCGGCGGCGGTGAGCTGGGTCTTGAGGTCGTCGGCGCGGGCGCGCTCGGTCTGCAGCGCGACCTCGGCCGCGGAGGGCCCTTCCCAGAAGCGCTGGCCCTGCGGCGTGGACCACGCGAGGCCCGTGACCAGCAGGAGCGCGACGACGAGGGCCGCACCGCTGATGCGCTGACGTCGGCTGAGGCGGAACAGGCGGTCAGAGAACATACGCGAGGGCCTCCACGCTGAGCAGGGCGCCGCCGAGGAGGTAGGGCACGGCGGCCTTCGGGTTGAGCCGGCGCCGGCGCGCGGGGGGCGCCGGCTGCGTCCGGACGTACGTGAGCGTCTCCGTCCGGCGTGCGGCACGGGTGTCGGGCGCGGTGCGGGTCGCCGCGTGGGGCCCGTGACCGGCACCGGCGACCGGGACCCCGGACGGCGGGGTGTCGCCGACCGACGGCAGGGCGGTGTCGATCGCGGGAGGGGCGGCGTCCGTGCGCAGCGCGTCCTCGGCGACGTCGAGCACCCCGTCGGACGTGTCCGCGGAGTAGGCGTGCGCGCGGGTGCCCCACGACGCGACATGCGCCATGCGGAAGAACCCGAGCAGCCGGATCGGCATGAGGAAGAACGTCGAGAACACGATGTACGCGGGCAGCAGGAGCAGGTCGCGCGGGACCTCGCGCAGGTGGCGCATCTGCCGCAGCGCCATCGAGAGCCAGCTCGCGGCGACGACGAGCCCGACGAGCAGGAGCACGCCCTGCCACCCGGGCCGCAGCTCGAGCAGCGGCTTGTAGAAGTTGTAGCCGGACTGCGTCAGCGTCCGGTACAGCCCACCCGCCCACGTCCCGAGCAGCAGGAACGGCAGCAGGATGTCCATGACGAAGAAGAACCCGAGCACGGGTGCGTGCCCGGTCATCCAGGGCAGCATCCGCAGGGTGTTGTACTGGCTGCCGCGCGCCCAGCGCAGCTGCTGCTTCGCCATCTTGCGCAGCCTGAGGGGCGCGTCGGTGTAGACGAGGCTCGTGTGCTGGTAGACGGTCCGGTACCCCTGCTTGAGCGTGAGGTTCGTGAGCGTCCGGTCGTCGGAGACCTCGAGGAAGATGCCGAGGAACTCCTCGCCGAGGAACTGGGGCATCGCCCGCACGAGGACGTCGCGGCGGAACGCGATGGTGCGGCCGGGCAGGCACCCGACCTGGCCGAGCGCGGACTGCGCGGGCATGGCGTACAGCGCGCGGCTGTTCTCGAGCCAGTCGGCCCAGCGGGTGATGAACTTCCGCCGCGGGTCGAGGATCCGCTGCCGGGTGGTGACGCCGCCGACCTTGGGGTCGTTGAACGGCTTCACGAGCTCGGTCAGCGTGTGCGGCGTCCAGATGGTGTCGCTGTCGACGAGCGCGATGATCTCGCCCGTCGACACCTCGACGCCGATCGCGACGGCATTTCTCTTCCCCGCGACGGGCGTCCAGATCCGGCGGACCTGGGGAAAGTCGTCGCACACGGATTCCAGCGCGGTGTTGCGCGGTCCGTTGATGACGACGACCACCTCGTGGGGCTGCTGCTCGGTGATGCGGCGCAGCACGTCGTGGAACAGGTCGAGGGGCTCGTCGACGACCGGGATGACGACGGACGTGGTCGCGTGGCACGGCTCCGTCCACGTGCGGTAGCGCGCGGAGAGGACGACCTTGACGAGCCAGATGAGCCAGACGAGAGCGGTGAACAAGGCGAAGAGGTAGATCTCGAACGGGGCGTCCGAGAGCAGGTCACGGACCTGCAGCAGGAAGATGAGCACGCGGGAGCTCCTCGTGTCGAGGCGTCGGGCTGCAGCAACGCGGCGGGTGTGTCGGGGTCGCGCAGGGTCGGCGGCGAGGACGTCACGGGGGAAGGGCGGCTCGACATCGAGCGGTGAGGCGGCGCGGCACGCGCTCGCGGTCCCCCCGGTCCCCGAGCAGTCGTGCGGCGCCGGATCCCGTTTTCGGGAGCGGCCAGGTCCGGCGTACCGGACAAGTGCTCACAGTTTCCACGAGTCTCCCGTGAAGGGAAATACCCGTCCACAAGTTGGTCACTACAGATATGACTGTCTAGACAATCGTCTAGGACCTTCGTCCTATATACACGTCCAGGTGTGTGCTCGTACGCTTGTTCGGTCAGCGAGAACGGCAAACCTGTCGCGAGGCAGGGACGCAAAGCCATGGGGCCCTCGAGGTCCGCCAGGCTGCCGAACGACCCAGGGGGCTCTCCACTTGCGCACGTCCACGCCCGTTCCGGGCGCCATCAGCCATGCCCAGATCCACCCGAACCGCCGTCTCCGGGGCACCCGTGCGCCTCGGCCCGGCACGACCCGCCGCAGTGCTGCCGTCCTGGTGACGGCCCTCGTCGCCGGCCTCCTCGGCACCGGCGTCGCCGCACCCGCCACCGCCGCCGAGCCCGCGCCCGGCACCGCCGCCGCGGCCCTCACCCCGCAGGACGGCCTGCTCTTCGGCGCGTTCGTCGCCAAGGGCGCCACCACGCAGGAGGAGGCCGTCGCGACGTTCGAGGACACCGTCGGCCGCAAGCTCGACACCCAGCGCCTCTACCGGCAGTGGGACGAGGACCTGCGCGCCGGCGGCGTCGCCTCGGCCGTCGAGCGCGGCCGCACGCCCGTCCTGTCCGTCGCGACCAAGCGCGTCGACGGGACCAAGGTGAGCTGGGCGTCCATCGCCCGCGGTGACCAGGACGCCACCATCGCCGCGCAGGCCGCGACCGTCGCGGGCCTCGGTGTCCCGCTCTACCTGACCTTCCAGCACGAGCCCGACTACGCGACGGGCTACGGCACGGCCGCCGAGTACCGCGCCGCGTGGCGGCACTACGTGCAGGTGTTCCGCGACAAGGGCGTGAGCAACGTCGTCTGGACGTGGACCGTCACGCCCACGCCGTTCGCCGCGAACGCGACGACGACCGCCGACGCGCTCTACCCGGGCGACGACGTCGTCGACTTCGTCGGGCTCGACGTCTACAACTGGAACGGCTGCAACCCCGGCGGACCCACCAGCTGGCAGAGCGTCGCGACGCAGTCCACGGCGGCCCGGGCCTTCGCGCAGAAGCACGGCAAGCCGATGATGGTCGCCGAGTGGGGCTCGGTCGAGGACCCGACGAACGCGCAGCGCAAGGCCACCTGGCTGCGCGACTCCATGACCACGTGGACCAGCTGGCCCGAGGTCAAGGCGGTCCTCTACTTCCACCAGCAGGGCAGCTGCCCGTGGTGGGCGGACTCCTCGCCGACGACGCTCACCGCGTTCCGGTCGATCGCGGCCGACCCCGCCGCCCGCACCCGCACCACCGCGTGGCTGCGCGTCTCCGCGACGCACGGTGCCGCACCCCTGGCCGTCACGGTCGACGGGTCCCGCTCGTGGGCCGCCGGCTCGTCGCCCGGGGCGGGGATCGCGTCGTGGACCCTCGACCTCGGCGACGGCTCCGCACCCCTCGCCGGCACCGGCACGCCGCCCGCCACGGTGAGCCGGACGTACGGCGCTGGCACCTACGCGGTCCGGCTCACCGTGACCGACACCGCCGGCCGCACCGCGACCGACCGCGTGTCCGTCGAGGCCGCACCCGTGCCGACGGTCACCGTGTCGGCCAAGGACGTCACGACGACGTCGGCGACGTCGCAGGCGCTCGTCGACCTGCACGGCTTCGCGGGCACGGTGCGGTCGGAGTGGGGCACGACGACCGCCTACGGGACGACCGGTCCGGTCACGTCCGTCCCGGCGGTGTCGTACGCGAAGGCGGTCAACCAGCCGCTCGGCACGCTCCAGCCGAACACGACGTACTACGTGCGCACCACGACGACCACGCCCGCGGGCACGACCGTCACCACGAGCAGCTTCGAGACGGCCGGGAAGCCCACGTCGTCGAAGCAGTGGACGTCCGGCACGACCGCGACGTCGACCACGTTCGTCGCGCAGGTGCACCCGCACCGGCTCGCGACCACGGCGTGGATCGAGTGGGGCACGACCACGGCCCTCGGCCAGACGTCCCCCGTGACGTCGGTCGCCGCGCTCACCTACGAGAAGTCGGTGTCGAGCGGGCTCGTCGGCGGGCTCGCGCCGAGCACGACGTACTACTACCGGGTCGTCGCGCAGAACTCCGCGGGCACCCTCGTCGGGCCGATCGCGAGCGTGAAGACGCCGCGCCTGTCCTGACGCCGGGCCGCGGCCTAGGGTCGGCAGCATGGCCGTGACGGACGCCGACCTGGTCCACCTGCGACGGTGCGTCGCGCTCGCGCGCGAGGCGCTCGACGACGGCGACGAGCCGTTCGGCTCGGTGCTGGTCGACGCCACCGGGACCGTGCTGATGGAGGACCGCAACCGCGTCAAGGACGGCGACCAGACCCGCCACCCCGAGCTCGAGATCGCCCGCTGGGCCGCCGCGCACCTCCCGCCGGAGGAGCGCGGCGGCTGCACGGTCTACACGTCGGGCGAGCACTGCCCCATGTGCGCCGCCGCGCACGGGTGGGCCGGTCTCGGGCGGATCGTCTACGTCGCGTCGAGCGGGCAGCTGGTCGCGTGGCGGCGGGCGTGGGGTCTGCCGGCCGGGCCGGTCGCCGCGCTGCCCGTGAAGTCGGTCGTCCCGGGCGCGGTCGTCGACGGGCCCGCCGAGGCCCT
>NZ_JAAXOY010000113.1 GCF_012396155.1 Cellulomonas septica
CCACACGTCGAGCGATCGGAACCCGCGCGGCCGCACGTCGAGCGATCGGAACCCGCGCGGCCGCACGTCGAGCGACCGGAACCCGCGCGGCCGCACGTCGAGCGATCGGAACCCGCGCGGCCGCACGTCGAGCGATCGGAACCCGCGCGGCCGCACGACCCACGTCCGGCGATCACGGCGCCGACGTCGGAACGTCCCACGTCCGGCGATCACGGCGCCGACGTCGGCGTCACGCCCGGGACGCGCCGCCCGCGTACCCCAGGAGCCCGCGCAGGACGTCCGCGAACCGCTCCCCCACGAGCCGCTGCGCGGGCGCGTCGGGGTGCAGGAGATCGGCCATCGGGAGGGCATCCCAGTCGGCGTCGCCGTACAGGTCGAGGCCGTCCACGAGGTGCAGCGCCTCGTCGCCGGCGGCCCGCCGCGACGCGACGACCTCCGCGAGCGCGGCGCGGATCACGCGCAGCGTCAGGCGTCCGTCGGCGACGTCCTCGGGCCGGCCGCGCGTCGCGAAGACGGGAGAACCGGAAGGCGACGCCGGGTCGATGAACGTGGGGCCCGGCGTGTCCTCGACGAGGGGGCAGAGCAGCGGTGAGACGACGACGAGCGGCGTCGTCGGGTGCCCCTCGCGGATGGTGTCGAGGAAGCCGTGCACGGCGGGCACGAACGCGCGCAGCCGCATCGCGTCGTGGTTGACGACGTTGATGCCGAGCTTGACGGAGATGACGTCGGCGGGTGCGTCACGCAGCGTGCGGGCGACGAACGGGTCGAGCACCGCGTTGCCGGACATGCCGAGGTTGACGAGGTCGAGGCCGGTCGCGCGCGCGGCGACGACGGGCCACGTGCCCGTGGGTCGGTCGGCGGCGGCGCCGTGGCTGATGGACGAGCCGTGGTGCACCCACCGTCGGCCCCGCGCACGCGACGGCGCGAGCACGGGCGCGTCGGCGTGCAGCGCGACGAGACGCACGACCTCGCCGTACGGCAGCCACACCTCGACGTCGCGCACGACGTCCGGCGACCCGTCGAGCCCGGCTGCACCCGACTGGTCGATCCCGCCGAGACCCGGCGCCGGGTCGAGCCCGACGCCACCCGGCAGCCCGTCGACGCGTGCGGCGACCGGCTGCCCGTCGAACCCGGCGGTCACGGACCGCGCTCCCGCCGCGACGGGTTCCAGGACGAGGGCGAGCTCGACCGACGACGTCGGGCCGGGACGCTCGACGGTCGTGCCGTGGTGCGGCTCGAGCTCGACGACACCGCCCCCTGTCGCGATCCCACAACCGTCCGGCTGGGACACGAGCACCCCGTCGACGACCACGTCGAACGGCTGGGGCGCACCGGGCGGCTGCGGGCCGACGGCGACGCGCAGCACGTCGACGTCGAGGCGCAGGCGCGTGGCGGCGGTGCGCAGCCGAAGCCGGACGCCCGCGGGCTGCTCGTCGCACAGCGCGACGAACCGGTCGGGGAACTGCACGCGCGTCCACGCGGGCAGCCGGTGCGGCAGCAGGCCGCGGTCGGTGGTCTCGAGCCAGGCGGCGCCGCGGACCTCGACCCGCTCGTCGGGCAGCGGCACCACGACGCCCAGCGGTGCGACGCGTGCGGTCACCGTCGTCATCAGTAGACGTTCCCGTGCGTGCGGAACTCGCGCCACACGTTCTCGAAGAAGTCGTCGTCCTCCGGGATGGGCCGTCGCGGCCGCCAGCGGAAGACGGGCAGCCCCGCGGGGTCGTCGGACTTCCGCTCGACGACGGGCGCCCAGTCGACGCCCGGTGTCTCGGACGCGGGCGGCACCCACCCGGTCTCCTGGACGACGTCGTCGAGCGCTCCCCCGTCGAGCCGGAACCGGAACACGTCGGGCAGGTCGAGCTCGTCGTCGGCGGTCGGGCCGTACCCGACGTGCGGCAGCGTGCCCTCGGGGTCGCTGTAGAGGACGGACCCGCGCGACCGGCCGCCGTGGGCGACGTAGTCGGCCATCGCGGACAGGTAGACGTAGGCGCTCGTGAGGATGTCGCGGACCAGGAACGTGCGGTTGACGGAGCGGCGCGACGACGCGTCCGCGGTGACGAGGTCGTCGTACGTCGACAGCCACTCGTGCACCTGGACCAGCGCCTCGTGGATCGACGCCGCCGAACGAGCGACGAGGGCGTCGACCCGCTCGTGCAGTGGACGGCCGTGGACACGTGGTTCGAGCAGCTCGCGCCGCAGGACGTCGCCCTCGTCGACGCCCAGCACAGCGCCCGCGAGGCGGGCCTGCCCGACATCGCGGTGTCGGCGCTGCAGGGCAAGCTCCTGCACCTGCTCGCGCAGGGCGTCGGCGCGCGTCGCGTCCTCGAGCTCGGCACGCTCGGCGGCTACAGCACGCTCTGGCTCGCGCGGGCCCTTCCCGAGGGCGGCCGGGTCGTCACGCTGGAGATCTCGCCCGAGCACGCTCGTGTGGCGTCGGAGACGTTCGCGCGCGCGGGCCTCGACGAGCGGATCGACGTGCTCGTCGGGCCGGCGACGGAGACGCTCGCACGCCTGGCGGCCGACGGCGTGGAGCCGTTCGACCTGGTCTTCGTCGACGCGGACAAGCAGACGCTCGCCGCGTACGTCGACAGCATCGCCGGGCTGGTCCGGCCGGGTGCGCTCGTCGTCGTCGACAACGTCGTGCGCGGCGGCGCCGTCGTCGACCCGCACCACCCCGACGAGCGCGTCCAGGGTGTGCAGCGCTTCGTCGCGAGCGTCGCGCAGGACGCCCGCTGGGACGCCACGGTGCTCCAGACCGTCGGCTCCAAGGGCTACGACGGCTTCGCGCTGCTGCGCCGCACGGACCGCTAGCACCTCGACGAGCGGGACGCCCGTCCACGCTCGCCACGCGGAACGACGAAGGGCCCCGCCGCTCAGCGGCAGGGCCCTTCGTCGTGCGGAGGCCTGATCCGGTCAGGCGCCGGTCATCCGGCCGCCACGGCGGGCGCGCAGCGAGGCCAGCGCCTCGTCGAGGATCGCGGCGCCGTCCTCGTCGGACCGCCGCTCCTTCACGTACGCGAGGTGCGTCTTGTACGGCTCGTTCTTGCTGGGGGACGGAGGGTTCTCCTGGTCCTGGCCGGCCGGGAAGCCGCAGCGCGGGCAGTCCCACGTCGCGGGCGCCTCCTCGGCGGCCTCCTCCGCGAAGCTCGGCCGCGTCTCGTGGCCGTTCGCGCACCAGTAGGAGATCCAGATCCGCGGTGCCGCGTCGCCCCGCTCGGCCTCGCCCATCGGGCCGGCTCCGACTCGCGACCCCCTGATCGCGCTTCCGCTCGCCATCGCCAGCCTCCTTCAGCTCGCCGTGCGCTCGATGAGCCCGAGCAGCACGATCACGACCGTCCAGAACAGGGCCACACCGATGGTGATCCGGTTGAGGTTGCGCTCCGCGACGCCCGAGCTGCCCGCGCTGCTCGAGATGCCGCCGCCGAACATGTCGGACAGGCCGCCGCCCTTGCCCTTGTGCAGGAGCACCAGCGGGATGAGCAGGAGGCTGGACAGGACCAGCAGCACCTGGAGGGTGATGCGCAGGGCGTTCACGGCGGAGTCGGTTCCTCACTGGACGGGCACGTCGACCGGCCGGATGGCGGCGACGCTGCGGTGGACCGCGGTACAGGGTAGGCGACTCGTGGCGGGAAAAGCCACCACCGCCCACAGGCGTGGGGCCCCGTGCCGCGTCGAGCGCGTGCACGGGGCCCCGGTGCCTGTCAGGTCAGAGCCCGACCTCGTGCGAATGGAAGCGCACGATCTTGGCGAACTCCTCCGGGTCGAGGCTCGCGCCGCCCACGAGGGCGCCGTCGACGTCGGGCTTCGCCATGATCGACGCGACGTTGGACGACTTCACGGAGCCGCCGTACAGGACGCGCACGGCCTGGGCCGTCTCGGCGTCGTACAGCTCCGCGACGCGGCCGCGGATCGCCTCGGACATCTCCTGCGCGTCCTCGGGCGTCGCCGTCTCGCCCGTGCCGATCGCCCAGACGGGCTCGTACGCGATGACGAGCGTGCGGACCTGCTCGGCCGTCACGTCGGCCAGCGCGGCCTCGAGCTGCAGCAGGGTGTGCTGCACGTGCGCGGCGGCACGACGCGTGTCGAGGTCCTCGCCGACGCACAGGATCGGCACGAGGCCGGCCTTGAGCGACGACTTCACCTTCGCGTTGATCAGCTGGTCCGACTCGGCGTGGTACTCGCGCCGCTCCGAGTGGCCCACGAGCGCGTAGGTCACGCCGAGCTTGGTGAGGAACAGCGGCGAGATCTCACCGGTGTACGCACCGGACTCGTGCGCCGACAGGTCCTGCGCGCCGTAGGCGATCTGGAGCTTGTCGGCGTCGACGAGCGTCTGCACGCTGCGCAGGTCGGTGAACGGCGGGATGACCGCGACCTCGACCGTGGCGTAGTCGTGCTTGGCGTCCTTGAGCGTCCACGCGAGCTTCTGCAGCGTGTGCGTCGCCTGGTGGTGGTCCAGGTTCATCTTCCAGTTGCCCGCCATGAGCGGGGTGCGCTGCGTCATGCTCAGTCCTCCAGGACAGCGATACCGGGGAGGGTCTTGCCCTCGAGGAACTCCAGGCTGGCGCCGCCGCCCGTCGAGATGTGGCCGAAGCCCGCCTCGTCGAAGCCGAGCGTGCGCACGGCCGCGGCGGAGTCGCCGCCGCCGACGATCGTGAAGGCACCGTTCGCGCCCGCGTCGACCAGGGCCTGGGCGACCGCACGCGTGCCGCCGGCGAACGCCTCGAACTCGAACACGCCCGCAGGGCCGTTCCAGACGACCGTCTTGGCGTCGACGATCTTCGACGCGAACAGCTGCTCCGACTCGGGGCCGATGTCGAGGCCGATCTTGCCGTCCGGGATGGCGTCCGCGGCGACGACCGACGAGGGCGAGTCGGCCTTGAACTCGTCGGCGACGCGGATGTCGACGGGGAGCACGATCTCGACGCCGGCGTCCTGCGCCTGCGCGAGGTAGCCCTTGACCGTGTCGATCTGGTCGGCCTCGAGCAGCGAGTTCCCGACCGAGTAGCCCTTGGCGGCGAGGAACGTGAACAGCATGCCGCCACCGATGACGAGACGGTCCGCCTTCGTCAGCAGGTTCGAGATGACGCCGAGCTTGTCGGAGACCTTGGAGCCGCCGAGCACGACGACGTACGGGCGCTCGGGGTTCTCGGTCGCCTTCTTGAGCGACTCGACCTCGTTGAGGACGAGCTTGCCCACGGCGTGCGGCAGCTTGAGGGCGACGTCGTAGACCGACGCCTGCTTGCGGTGCACGACGCCGAAGCCGTCCGACACGTACACGTCGGCGAGGGCCGCGAGGTCGTCGGCGAGCGACGCGCGCTCCTCGTCGACCTTGGACGTCTCGCGCGCGTCGAAGCGGATGTTCTCGAGCAGCGCGATCTGGCCGTCCTCGAGCGCGGCGACGGTCTCGCGGGCGGACCCCCCCACGGTGTCCTTCGCCAGCGCGACCGGCTGGCCGAGCAGCTCGCCGAGGCGCGCGGCGACGGGCGCGAGCGAGTACTTGTCCTCCGGGGCGCCCTTCGGGCGGCCGAGGTGCGCGGTCACGACGACGCGCGCGCCGGCGCCGAGCAGGGCCTGCAGCGTCGGCAGGGCCGCGCGGACGCGGCCGTCGTCGGTGATCGTCGTGCCGTCGAGCGGCACGTTGAAGTCGGAGCGGACGAGCACGCGCTTGCCGCGCAGGTCGCCGAGGTCCTCGATGGTCTTCATGGTCTCCTACCTTGCAGAACCGGCCGGCTCACGTCGGTCGGGGGTCCGAGGGGTGCTCACACGACAGCGTCCGCGTGCGCCGAGGCCGTGGCCGGGGCGCACGCGGACGCATGACGTGTGCTGAGCGGGGTTCGTCAGAGACGGTCGCCCACGTACTGCGTGAGGGTGACGAGCGAGTTGGAGTAGCCCCACTCGTTGTCGTACCAGGCGATGATCTTGACCTGGTCGCCGATCACCTTCGTGAGCTTCGAGTCGAAGATGCTCTGGTGCGGGTTGGTGACGATGTCGCTCGAGACGATCTCGTCCTCGACGTACTCCAGGACACCCTTGAGCGGGCCCTCGGCGGCGGCCTTGACAGCGGCGTTGACCTCGTCGACCGTGACCTCGCGCGAGGCGGTGAAGGTCAGGTCCGTGGCCGAGCCGGTGATCGTCGGCACGCGGAGCGCGAAGCCGTCGAGCTTGCCCTTGAGCTCGGGGAGCACGAGGGCGACGGCCTTGGCCGCACCGGTCGACGTGGGGACGATGTTCTGCGCGGCGGCGCGGGCGCGACGGAGGTCGCGGTGCGGGCCGTCCTGCAGGTTCTGGTCACCCGTGTAGGCGTGGATCGTCGTCATGAGGCCGCGCTCGATGCCGATGGCGTCGTTGAGGGCCTTCGCGACGGGGGCGAGGCAGTTCGTCGTGCACGACGCGTTCGAGATGATGTGCTGCGTCGCGGCGTCGTACTGCTCGTGGTTCACGCCGACGACGAAGGTGCCGTCCTCGTTCTTCGCCGGAGCGGAGATGATGACCTTCTTGGCACCGGCGTCGATGTGCGCCTTCGCCTTGGTGGCGTCCGTGAAGAAGCCGGTCGACTCGATGACGATGTCCGCGCCCAGCTCCGCCCAGGGGAGGTTCGCCGGGTCGCGCTCCTCGAGGGCGCGGATCTTCTTGCCGTCGACGATGATGTTCTCGTCGTCGAACTCCACGCTCAGCGGGAAGCGGCCGAGGACCGTGTCGTACTTGAGCAGGTGGGCGAGCGTCTTGTTGTCCGTCAGGTCGTTGACACCGACGATCTCGATGTCCGCGCCCGACGCGACGATGGCCCGGTAGAAGTTGCGACCGATACGACCGAAGCCGTTGATGCCGACCTTGATGGTCACTTGCCCTCCTCGGCAGCGCCGACGAGGTCGGCGCACACAATGGGTGTTGGGGTCAACGCACGCCGATGTGCGTTCCGCTCGCCCTCGACCGACTCATGCGCAGCACGTGACGGTCGTGTGACGATCGGATGACGCAACCCTATACCCGTGACGGAGGCCACGGGGGTCGGAGGTCCCAGGGTGGACACCCGTCCGGGTGCCTGCGCGCGGGTCCGCGCAGGTCAGCCCGGGGACCGCGTCAGAGGTCGAGCAGGTCGGGGCTCAGCCCGGCCTCGGTGTCCGGGATCCCGAGCTCCTGGGCGCGCTTGTCGGCCGTCGCCAGCAGGCGCCGGATCCGGCCCGCGACGGCGTCCTTGGTGAGCGCCGGCTCGGCGAGCTTGCCGAGCTCCTCGAGCGACGCCTCCTTGTGCGCGAGGCGCAGCTCCCCGGCCTCGCGCAGGTGCTCCGGCAGGTCGTCGCCGAGGATCTCGAACGCGCGCTCGACGCGGGCGCCCGCGGCGACCGCCGCGCGGGCGGAACGACGCAGGTTCGCGTCGTCGAAGTTCGCGAGCCGGTTGGCGGTGCCGCGCACCTCGCGGCGCACGCGCCGCTCCTCCCACACCAGCATCGTCTCGTGCGCGCCCAGGCGGGCGAGCATCGCCGAGATCGCGTCGCCGTCGCGGATCACCACGCGGTCGACGCCGCGCACCTCACGCGCCTTCGCCGCGACGCTGAGCCGACGCGCGGCCCCGACGAGCGCGAGCGCGGCCTCCGGACC
>NZ_JAAXOY010000114.1 GCF_012396155.1 Cellulomonas septica
CTGGGGCGGACCGGCCGGCACGGCGGGGATGGGCTCGACCGGCTCGGCGGTGGTCGGGGCGTCGGTGCACGCCGGCCGCTGACCGCCCTCGCCGAAGTGCTCGTTGTACCCGCTGACCTCGACCCACGTGACGCAGTACGTGCCGGGCAGGCCCAGCTCGGTCCACGCGAACCCCGTCCGGCCCGCGAACGCCCCCTGCGCGGTCGCGGCCTGGACGTGGAGCTGCGCGGTGAGCGTCTGGCCGTCGACGACGTAGCGGACGTTGACGTGGTCGTGCTCCACGAACGTGCGGCCGCCGGGCAGCGTGAGCCCGTCGGCCGTCACGGTGTAGGGCGTCGGGTCGTCCGAGCCGCCCGCGAACGCGGCGGCCGCGCTGCCCGCGAGCAGCAGGCAGGACAGCGGGACGACGGCGGCGGCGCGGCGGAGCATCGGACCTCGGGCGGATCGGTTCGGACGGCGTGCGGGCACGACCCTAGGCGGGATCCGGACATCACGGACGAACCGGGCGATGAGAGTCCGGTGAGAACCTGCACGTCAGGGGCGTGCGGCGCGCCGGGACCGTCCCGCCGTCGTCGCCGCTGGACGCCCACCGGTCCGCCGTCCGGCCGCGGGTACCCTGGTCCCCGTCTGCCGACCCCGCCGCGGTCCGGCGTCCCGCCGCCGTCCGCGCCCCCACCGAGGGAATCGATGACCACCGCATCCCCCCGCACCGCGCCCACGACCGACACCGTCGAGCACGCCGCCGCGACGCCCGACCAGGAGCAGCCGTTCGCCGAGCTCGGGCTCAAGCCGGACGAGTACCAGCGGATCCGCGACATCCTCGGCCGCCGCCCCACGGCCGCCGAGCTCGCGATGTACTCCGTGATGTGGTCGGAGCACTGCTCCTACAAGTCCTCCAAGACGCACCTGCGACAGTTCGGCGACAAGACGACGCCGGCGATGAAGGAGCACCTGCTCGTCGGCATCGGCGAGAACGCGGGCGTCGTCGACATCGGCGACGGCTGGGCGGTCACGTTCAAGGTCGAGTCGCACAACCACCCGTCCTACGTCGAGCCCTACCAGGGTGCGGCGACGGGCGTCGGCGGCATCGTGCGCGACATCATCTCGATGGGTGCGCGCCCGGTCGCGGTCATGGACCAGCTGCGGTTCGGCGCGGTCGACCACCCGGACACCGCGCGCGTCGTGCACGGCGTGGTCGCGGGAGTCGGCGGCTACGGCAACAGCCTGGGACTGCCCAACATCGGCGGCGAGCTCGTCTTCGACGCCTCCTACCAGGGCAACCCGCTCGTCAACGCGCTGTGCCTCGGCGTGCTGCGGCACGAGGACATCCACCTCGCCAACGCGTCGGGCGCGGGCAACAAGGTCGTGCTGTTCGGGGCCCGCACGGGCGGCGACGGCATCGGCGGCGCGTCGATCCTCGCCTCGGAGACGTTCGACGACACCAAGCCGAGCAAGCGCCCGTCCGTGCAGGTCGGCGACCCGTTCATGGAGAAGGTGCTCATCGAGTGCTGCCTCGAGCTCTACGCGGCGCAGGTCGTCGAGGGCATCCAGGACCTGGGCGCGGCCGGCATCTCGTGCGCGACGAGCGAGCTCGCGTCGAACGGTGACGGCGGCATGCACGTCGACCTCGAGAAGGTCCTGCTGCGCGACCCGACGCTCACGGCCGGCGAGATCCTCATGTCGGAGTCGCAGGAGCGCATGATGGCCGTCGTCGCGCCGGACAAGCTCGACGCGTTCCTCGCGATCACCGGCAAGTGGGACGTCGAGACCGCCGTGATCGGCGAGGTCACCGGCACGGGCCGCCTCACGATCGACCACCACGGGCAGCGCATCGTCGACGTCGACCCCAAGACGGTCGCGCACGAGGGCCCGGTGTACGACCGCCCGTTCGCGCGCCCGGCGTGGCAGGACGCGCTCAACGCCGACTCGGTCGCCGACGAGGCCCGCTTCGCGCGCCCGTCGACCGCCGCCGACCTGCGCCAGACGGTGCTGCGCCTGCTCGCGAGCCCGAACCTCGCGGACAAGTCGTGGGTGACGAACCAGTACGACCGCTTCGTGCAGGGCAACACCGCGCTCGCGCAGCCCGACGACTCGGGCGTGATCCGCGTCGACGAGACGACGGGCCTGGGCGTGGCGCTCGCGACCGACGCCAACGGCCGGTACGGCAAGCTCGACCCGTACGCGGGTGCGCAGCTCGCGCTCGCGGAGGCCTACCGCAACGTCGCGACGACGGGCGCCCGCCCGCTCGCGGTGACCGACTGCCTCAACTTCGGCAGCCCCGAGCACCCGGACTCGATGTGGCAGCTCGTGGAGGCGATCCGCGGCCTCGCCGACGCGTGCCAGGAGCTCGAGGTCCCGGTGACGGGCGGCAACGTCTCGCTCTACAACGGCACGGGCGAGCCCGGGAAGATCGACTCGGCCATCCACCCGACGCCCGTCGTCGGCGTGCTCGGTGTGCTGGACGACGTCGCCGACGCGGTCCCGTCGGGCTGGACGACGCCGGGCCAGGCCGTCTACCTGCTCGGCGAGACGCGCGCGGAGCTCGACGGGTCGGCGTGGGCCGACGTCGTGCACCAGCACCTGGGTGGCACGCCGCCGCGCGTCGACCTCGCCGCCGAGCGCCGGCTCGCGCAGGTGCTCGTCGCCGCGGCCCGCGACGACCTGGTCGACTCCGCGCACGACCTGTCGGAGGGTGGCCTCGCGATCGCGCTCGTCGAGTCGAGCCTGCGCTACGGCACGGGCGTGCAGGTCGACCTGGACGCGCTGTGCGCACGGGACGGCGTGACGCCGTTCGAGGCGCTGTTCGCCGAGTCGCAGGGGCGCGTGCTCGTCGCGGTCCCGCGCTCGGAGGAGGTGCGCCTGCTCGACCTGTGCACCGCGCGGGGCGTCCCGGCGCTCCGGCTCGGCGAGACCGCGGAGACCTGCACCCCGGGTGCGGGCACGCCCGTCGACGACGCGGACCACGAGCACGCCCCGGCGGTCGAGGTGCGCGGCCTGTTCACGCTGCCGCTCGCCGAGGCCCGCGCCGCGTGGTCGGCGACGCTCCCGCAGTACTTCGGCTGACCCGCCGCGACGGCCGGTCCGGCCCGCAGCACCCGACGCCCGCGTCCGCCTCGTGCGGCGCGGGTGTCGTCGTGCGTGCGGGGGTGGGTACCGGGTGGTGGCCGGTCGGGGCCGCGCCGCGTCGGTCGTCGGCGGCCCGGGAGCAGGTGCGGACGGCACGCCGCTGCACCGGGAGGCGTGCCGTCCGCGCGCAGGGTGTGCGCGGGTCCATGAAACCGGACGGCCCGCTCCCGAATCGTTTCGAGCGCGACGCCTCCGCGGACGGTCCTCCCGGTATCCGGGCGCCGGCGACGCGCTCCTTCCTCAGTGGCGCGGCAGGGGGACTGTCGCCGACCTGAAGGAGCACGGCCATGCCAGCGAAGAAGAAGCAGCCGGCCGACCTCGGCGGCGACGGGTTGTACCCGCCGCACCTCGAGGACCTGCCGGGGCAGGAGACCCGCGGCGCCGGGGAGCGCGTGCCGTACGCCGACGTGCTGCGGTCCATCTGCGGCGCGACGGACGACTCGCAGGAGGTCGAGCAGTACGACGGCACGCTCGGCGTGACCGTCGCGTTCGTCAACGCCCACGAGCGGCCCGTCGTGCAGGTGCAGTGGAACAGCGACCTCGCGACGACGTTCACCAACCCGGGCAACGTGAACGGCGTGCGGTGGGGGTCCGGCACGCTCATCGGCCCGGACCTCGTCCTCACGTGCGGCCACCTGTTCGACCCGGACCCGAACGGCTGGACGATCCCGCGGCAGAACGGCACGAGCACGCCGCTGTCGCCGCAGCAGGCCGCGACCGCCATGCACGTCAACCTCAACTACCAGGTCGACGCGGGCGGCACGCTCCAGGCCGAGCAGTCGTTCGCGATCACGCAGCTCGTCGAGTACCGGCTCGGCGGGCTCGACATGGCGCTGTTCCGCGTCGCCGGCAACCCCGGCAACACCTACGGCTGGTCGGAGTTCGGCACCGCGAACCCCGCGGTCGGCGACATGCTCGCGATCATCGGCCACCCCGTCGGCGCACCGAAGCGCATCGAGGCGGGACCGGCCACGCAGGTCACCGCGAACACCATCCGGTACGCCGACATCGACACCCTCGGCGGCAACTCCGGGTCCGGCATCCTGCACTCGCCGTCGGGACGCGTCGTCGGCGTGCACACCAACGGCGGGTGCACGGCGACCGGCGGCAGCAACTCGGGCGTCGCGATCGCGGCGATCGTCGCGGCCTCGCCCACGCTGCAAGGGCTCACGCCGAGCTCGAGCACGGGCCTCGGCCTCGACCTGTCGACCCCGCTCGCGGCCGACGTCACCGGCACGCTGCTGTCCGCCGACACCGTCGCCGGGACGGACACGGGCTTCGCGCAGGACGTCGTCGCGACGCCCGTCGCGCAGGACCTGGCCACGCCGATCGCCGTCGACACGGCCACACCGCTCGCCGCCGACACGGCCACGCCGAAGATCCAGGACCTGCTCGGCACCCCGCTGTCCCAGGACCTCGGGACGACGCACGCCACGGACGTCGGCACCGCGACGCTCCAGGACCACCTCGGCACGCCGCTCGCGCAGGACCTCGCGACGCCCGTCCAGCGGGACAACCTCACGTCGCTCAACCGCGACACGCACATCGCGCTCGACGCGGGCACACCGGTCGCGATCGACTCGGGCGCGGCGGACCAGCCGGGCACGCTGTTCGCGGCGGACGTCGGCATCCTCAACCCCGGCGGGACCGTCGTGAACCCGGGGCTGACGGGTGGCCTCGTCGGCGGCCAGCGGCCGTTCGTGCAGGCCGGGCCGTACATCTCGCTCGGTCAGGACGAGGGCGGCGACACCGTCCTCGGTGCGGTGCTCGCCGAGCTCGAGGCACTGATCGCGACGCAGACGCAGGTCCTCGCCTCGCTCCAGGCGCTCTACGCGACCCTGGCGGGCGGGGCGGACGGCTGACGGAGGCCGACGTGATCGGCATCGTCTCCCACGCGGGCGACCTGCACACGCAGACCGTGGCCCGGCACCTCGATGCACGGGGTGCCGGGCACCGGCTGCTCGACACGTCGCGGGTGCCCACGTCGGCCGCGCTCACGACCCGGCAGCGTCCCGACGGGACGTGGACGGGCACGTGGGCGGACGCCGACGGCACGCTCGACCTCGCGGACGTCGGCGCCGTCTGGTGGCGTCGCCCGCAGCCGTTCGTCCTGCACGACGAGGTGACCCGCCCGCACGACCGCGGCTTCGCGCACGGCGAGTGCGCCGCGATGGTCGCGGGTCTGTGGGCGTGCATGGACGCGGAGTGGGTCAACGACCCCGACCGGGACGAGGTGGCGTCGCGCAAGATGCGGCAGCTCCAGCTCGCCGCCCGGCTGGGCCTGCGCGTGCCGCGCACGTGCATGACGAACGACCCGGCCCAGGCGCGCGACTTCGTCGGCTCGGAGCCGTCCGGCGTCGTCTACAAGTCGTTCTCCGCGACGCCGCGCACGTGGCGCGAGACCCGGCCGGTGCGCGCCGAGGACGTCGAGATGATCGACGCCGTGCGGTTCGCGCCGGTGATCTTCCAGGAGCTCGTGCCGGGCGGGCGGGACGTGCGGGCGACCGTCGTCGACGGCCAGGTCTTCGCGGCGGAGATCCGCGCCGACCGGTCGGCGTACGAGTTCGACTTCCGGATCGACACGATGAACGCGCCGATCAGCACGCACCGGCTGCCCGACGACGTCGAGCGCCGGCTGGTCGACCTCGTCGCGACGCTGGGCCTGCGGTACGGCGCGGCCGACTTCCGCGTCGCACCCGACGGCGAGCACGTGTTCCTCGAGGTCAACCCGGCGGGGCAGTGGCTGTTCGTCGAGCTCGCGACCGGGCTGCCGATCTCGGCGGCCCTCGCCGACCTGCTGGTGCGCCTCGACGCCCGCGCCGGAGATCCCCGTGAGACGGTTGCCCCACGCACCGGAGCCGCCGTGTGACCATGGGCCGATGAAGGAGCAGCTCGCCGACATCCTCGACCAGGTCCTGCGACGCAACCCCGGGGAGCGCGAGTTCCACCAGGCCGTCCGCGAGGTGTTCGAGAGCCTCGAGCCGGTCCTGCGCAAGAACCCGCAGTACGTCGACGCCGCCGTCCTCGAGCGCCTGTGCGAGCCCGAGCGGCAGATCATCTTCCGCGTGCCGTGGGTCGACGACTCCGGGCGCGTGCAGATCAACCGCGGCTTCCGCGTCGAGTACAACTCGGCGCTCGGCCCGTTCAAGGGCGGCCTGCGGTTCCACCCGTCGGTCTACCTCGGCATCGTGAAGTTCCTGGGCTTCGAGCAGGTCTTCAAGAACTCGCTCACCGGCATGCCGATCGGCGGCGGCAAGGGCGGCTCGGACTTCGACCCGCGCGGCCGCAGCCAGGGCGAGGTCATGCGGTTCTGCCAGTCCTTCATGACCGAGCTGTACCGCCACCTCGGCGAGCACACCGACGTGCCCGCGGGCGACATCGGCGTCGGCGGGCGGGAGATCGGCTACCTGTTCGGGCAGTACAAGCGGATCACCAACCGCTGGGAGGCCGGCGTCCTGACCGGCAAGGGCCTGTCGTGGGGCGGCTCGCTCGTCCGCACCGAGGCGACCGGCTACGGCACGGTCCTGTTCGCCGAGCGCATGCTCAGCACCCGCGGCCAGTCGTTCGACGGCCGCCGCGTCGTCGTGTCCGGCGCCGGGAACGTCGCCCAGTACGCGATCCAGAAGGCGCAGCAGCTCGGCGGGCACGTCGTGGGCTGCTCCGACTCGACCGGCTACGTGCTCGACGAGCGCGGCATCGACCTCCCGCTGCTCCAGCAGGTCCGCGAGGCCGAGCGCCTGCCCGTGTCTGTGTACGCCGAGCGCCGCGGCGCGACGTTCGTGCCCGGCCGCCGCGTCTGGGAGGTCGGCGCCGAGGTCGCGCTGCCGTGCGCGACGCAGAACGAGCTCGACGAGGACGACGCCGCCGCGCTCGTGCGCTCCGGCGTCCTCGCGGTGTCGGAGGGGGCCAACATGCCGACGACGCCCGCCGCCGTCGCGCTGCTGACCGAGGCCGGCGTGCTCTTCGCCCCGGGCAAGGCGGCCAACGCGGGCGGCGTCGCGACGTCCGCGCTCGAGATGCAGCAGAACGCCAGCCGCGACGCGTGGTCCTTCGAGTACACCGAGCAGCGGCTCGCCGGGATCATGCACGCGATCCACGACCGCTGCCTCACCACCGCCGACGCGTACGACGCCCCCGGGAACTACGTCGTCGGCGCCAACATCGCGGGTTTCACCAAGGTCGCCGACGCGATGCTCGCCCTCGGCGTGGTCTGACGGCGTGGTCTGACGGCGTGGTCTGACCGGGCGGGTCACGGGCCGCCAAATCCGTGGCCCGCCCGTCGCGGGCGCGCCTACCGTCGGCCCGATGACGACCGAACCGGACACGATCCCCGCGGGGGCCGTACGCGTGGTCCGCGCCGACCGCGGCGCGGTCCTCGTGCTGCCCGCGCAGGCGCTCGCACCGCTCGACG
>NZ_JAAXOY010000115.1 GCF_012396155.1 Cellulomonas septica
CCGGATCGTGGTGGACGCCGACCGCCGCGCCGCGGAGGCGCTCGACCGCGTCGGGCTCGGCGCCGCGGCCGACAAGCGGTACCGGCAGTACTCGCTCGGCATGAAGCAGCGGCTCGGGCTGGCCGCGGCTCTGCTGCGCCCGCGCGACCTGCTGGTGCTCGACGAGCCGACGAACGGCCTCGACCCGCAGGGCACGCGCGAGGTCCGCCACCTGGTGCGCGAGCTCGCCGACGCGGGCACGACCGTGCTCGTGTCGTCGCACCTGCTCGCCGAGATCGAGCAGGTGTGCACGCACGTCGGGATCATGCGCGCGGGGCGGATGGTCCTGCAGGGCGACCGGTCGGTGCTCGTGGCGCGCGGGGCGTCGCGGCTGCGGGTCACGACGACGACGGGTCTGGCCGGTGCCGCGGCGCGCGTGCTCGACACGCTCGGGCTCGACGAGGTCGCCGTCGACGGGCTCCAGGTCGACGCGCTGCTCGCCGACACGGCGCCCGCGAAGGTGTCGGCGGCGCTCGTCGCCGCAGGGGTCGACCTCGTCGGGTTCGAGGTGCGGCACCCGAGCCTGGAGGAGATCTTCGTCGAGCTGACCGGGGAGGGTTTCGATGTCGCACGCTGATCCCGCGCCGACCGCCGCACCGTCGGTCACGACCGTCACGTCCGCGGCCGTCGCGACCGCCACGCCTCCGCTGCGCCCGGTCCGCGGCGCGTTCGGCCGCATGCTGCGCAGCGAGCTGCGACTCGTGCTCGGCCGCCGCCGCAACCTCGTGCTGCTGTCCGGCCTGGGCGCCGTCCCGCTGCTCCTGGGCCTCGTCGTGTTCTTCACGCGCGACACCGCGATGGCGGGCGAGGGCCCGGGCTTCATCGGCCGCGTCACGGAGAACGGGCTGTTCCTCGTCGTCGCGTCGGTGTTCGTCTGCCTGCCGTTCCTGCTGCCGCTCACCGTCGGCATCGCGTCGGGCGACGCGGTCGCGGGCGAGGCGTCGACGGGCACGCTGCGCTACCTGCTCGTCACGCCCGTCGGGCGCAGCCGCCTGCTGGTCGTCAAGGCGATCGGGGCGCTCGCGTTCGTCGCGGCCGCGGTGCTCGCGATCGCGGTCGTCGGGCTCGTCGCGGGCGCGCTGCTGTTCGGGCTGCGGGACGTCGTGCTGCTCTCGGGCGACACGGTGCCGCTCGCGGCGGGGGCGTTGCGCGTCGCGGGGATCGTCGCGTTCGTCGGGCTGTCCATGACGGGCCTCGTCGCGGTCGGGCTGTTCTTCTCGACGCTCACCGAGGTCCCGGTCGGGGCGATGGCGGCGACCGTCGTCGTCGCGATCGTGTCCGGCGTGCTCGACACCCTGCCCGCGCTCGACGCGATCCGGCCGGGGCTGCTCACGCACCACTGGCTCGACTTCGCCGAGCTGCTGCGCCTCTCCCCCGACTGGGGCGTCGTGCTCGGCGGGCTCGGGGTGCAGGCCGCGTGGGTCGCGGTGTTCGCGTCGCTCGCGTGGGCGCGCTTCACGACGGCCGACGTGTCGTCCTGACCCCGAGCGGTCGCGGGCGTCCACGACGCGGGACGCCCGCGACCGACGGAAGCAGCACGGTGCCCGGACGGTTGACAATGGTGTCTCCGCATCGTCCGACAGGAAGCGTGCCGTGAACCAGCCTCGTATGAACGTCGAGTCGTTCAACCTCGACCACCGCACCGTCGCCGCACCGTACGTCCGCCTCGCGGACCAGAAGGTCCTGCCCGCGGGCGACGTGATCCAGAAGTACGACGTGCGCTTCACGCAGCCCAACCAGGGCCACCTCGAGATGCCGGCCGTGCACTCGCTCGAGCACCTGTTCGCCGAGCACTCGCGCAACCACTCGGACCGCGTGATCGACTTCTCGCCGATGGGCTGCCAGACCGGCTTCTACCTGATCCTCCAGGGCGAGTGGGACTACGACGACGTGCTCGGCCTCGTCCAGTCGACGCTCGAGGACGTCGTCGAGGCGACCGAGGTGCCCGCGGCCAACGAGGTGCAGTGCGGCTGGGGCGCGAACCACACGCTCGAGGGTGCGCAGGAGGCCGCGCGCGGGTTCCTCGCGGAGCGCGCCGGCTGGAGCACGGTGACCGCGTGATCGCCGTCGACGCCGTCGTCGTGACGGCCATGGCCGACGAGGCCGCGCCGTTCGTCGCGCGCGCCGACTTCGTCGGGCCGGTCACCCGCGTGGGCCACGCGCAGCACCGGATGCTCACGCTCGCCGGGCGGCAGGTGCTGCTCGTCGTGAGCGGCATCGGGCTCGTCAACGCGGCGACCGCCGCCGCCGTCGCGATCAACGCGACCCACCCCCGCGCGCTCGTGAGCGCGGGCAGCGCGGGCGGGGTCGGCGTCGAGGTCCGCGTCGGGGACGTCGTCGTCGGGTCGGAGTACGTGTACTCCGGCGCGGACGCGCGCGCGTTCGGCTACGAGCTCGGCCAGGTCCCCGGCATGCCCGAGGTCTACGCCGCCGAGCACGCGCTGCACGACGCGGCCACCGCCGCGACCGTCGACCTGCGCGTCCTGTCCGGCACCGTGCTGTCGGGCGACGCGTTCATCGACGCGTCGCGCGTGGACGCGATCCGCGACGCGTTCCCCGGCGCGCTCGCGACCGACATGGAGTCCGCGGCGCTCGCGCACACGAGCCACCTGTACGGCGTGCCGTTCCTGTCCGTGCGCGGCATCTCCGACCTGTGCGGGCCCGTCGCGAACGACGACTTCCTCACGCACGTCGACGACGCCGCGGACCGCTCGGCCGCGGTCGTCATCGAGCTGCTCCGCGCGATGGCCGAGGAGCCCACGCCGCACCTCGTGCCCTGACGCCCGCGCGGGACCGGGTGCCGTCGAGGTGCCCGGTCCCGGTCGCGTCCGGCCGCGTCCGGCCGCGTCCGGCCACCGACCCGCGCTCGACGTGACGGTCAGGGCTCGATCTCGAACGACACCCGGTGCCCGGGCGCCTCGTCGGTCACGTCGACCGACGTCACGGACGCCCCGCGCGGCCCCTGCCGCGCCCAGCCGACGAACGCGTCGACCGCCTCCGCGTCGCCCTCGACGACCGCCTCGACGGCCCCGTCGGACCGGTTCCGCACCCACCCGGCGACGCCGAGCCGCGCGGCCTCGCGCGCCGCGCTCCACCGGTAGCCGACGCCCTGCACGAACCCGTGCACGACGACGTGCCGCGCCACGCGCGTCATCCGACTCCCCCTCCCGGGCCCCTCGCCGGGACCACGCGTCGATCGTGGCACCGGTGCCCGGTATCTGCGCCCGTGCGGGGAGCACCTTCGAGGGTGAACGCCGGCGGCCCTGAAGGGGGCGGGGTCGCCGGGCCTACCACCTGGCCGCGCGGGGGCCCGTGATGGACGAGTACGCCGATCTCGAGATCCAGCTGTACCGCAAGGACGACGTCACCTACGGCATCTGGCCCGCCCTCACGCTGCCGCGCAGCGACGCGGACGCGCGCCTCGACGGCGACAGCGCGGGCTTCGTGGCGCACATCGACCCTGACGCGCTGCGCGACCTCGACCCCACGGAGTACGGCCGCGCGCTCGGCAAGGGCCTGTTCGGCGGCGGGTTCGGCGCCGCGTTCCGGCAGGCGGCGCAGACCGCGTCGAGCAACGGGGTGCGGCTGCGCGTGCGGCTCGTCGTCGACCCGGCGCCCGAGGCCGCGGCCCTGCACGGCGTGCGCTGGGAGACGCTGCGCGACCCCGACGACGACCGCACGCTCCTCACGGACGAGAACGTGCTGTTCTCCCGGTTCCTCGGCAGCCGTGACTGGCGCCCGGTGCGGCCGCGCTCGCGCGGTGACCTGCGCGCGCTCGTCGTCGTCGCGTCGCCCACCGACGTCGGGGAGTACACCCCGCAGGGTCGCGGTGCGCTCGCGCCGCTCGACGTCGAGGCGGAGCTCGACCGCGCCCGGGCCGCGCTCGGCGACATGGCCGTCACGGTGCTGCCCGGCGAGGCGACGCCGACGGCGACGAACGTCGTCGCCCAGCTCCGGCGCGGGTACGACGTGGTCTACCTGGTGTGCCACGGCTACCTGCAGCACCACGAGCCCGTGCTGCTGCTCGTCGACGACGACGGTGCGGGCGCACCGATGCTCGGCAGCGACCTCGTGCAGCAGCTCGGCGAGCTGTCCCGCACACCGGGCCTCGTGTTCCTCGCGTCGTGCCGCAGCGCGGGCGAGGGCGAGGACGCGCGGTCCGACGACGCGGGCGTCCTGGCGGCCCTCGGTCCGCGGCTCGCCGCGGCGGGCGTCCCCGCGGTCGTCGCGATGCAGGGCGACGTGACGATGGCGACGGCCGGCACGTTCGCATCGGCGTTCTTCCGCAGCCTCGACAGCGACGGGCTCGTCGACCGCGCGTGCGCGGTCGGGCGGGCGGCGGTGCGCGACCGGTACGACTGGTGGGTCCCGACGCTGTTCATGCGGCTGCGCAGCGGGCGCATGTGGTACGACTCGGGCGGCTCGCAGGGGCTGTTCGAGAAGTGGCCGTCGGTCGTGCGCGACATCGAGGACGAGAAGTGCACGCCGATCATCGGGCCGGGGATCAGCGACCTGCTGCTCGGGTCGCGGCAGGAGGTCGCGCGCGCGTGGGCGAACCGCTACCGGTTCCCGATGGCGCCGCACAACCGCGAGAGCCTCCCGCAGGTCGCGCAGTACCTCGCGATCAACCAGAGCCGGTCGTTCCCGCGCTCCGAGCTCGAGCAGCACGTGCGCCGCACGGTGATCGAGCGGTTCGGCGACGAGATCCCTGAGCCGCTGCGCACGGGCCGGCCGCCCATCGAGGACGTGCTCGCGGCCGGCTGGCACGCGCTGCGCGACCGCGGCGCGATCGAGCCGTACTCGGTGCTCGCCGACCTCACCGCACCCGTCTACATCACGACGCAGCCGACCCGGCTGCTCGCGAACGCGCTCGAGGCGGCCGGCAAGCAGCCCGAGGTCGAGCTGTGCCGCTGGAACGACGACATCGACTGGCCCGAGTCGGTGTACGAGCGCGAGCCCGCCTACCGGCCGACCGTGCAGCGACCGCTCGTCTACCACCTGCTCGGGCTGCTCGAGGTGCCCGAGTCGCTCGTCCTGACCGAGGACGACTACTTCGACTACCTCATCGGCGTCACGCAGAACCGCGAGCTGGTCCCCCGGCACGTGCGCGGCGCGCTCACCCGGACCGCCCTCATGTTCGTGGGCTTCCGGCTCGACGAGTGGGACTTCCGCGTCCTGTACCGCAGCGTCATGAACTACGAGGGCAAGTCGGCCAACGACCACACGCACGTCGCCGTGCAGGTCGACCCCGAGGAGGGCTCGACCAGCGACCCGGCCCGCGCCCGGGCCTACCTCGAGGGCTACTTCCGCGACGGCGCCCGCGTCAGCCTGTACTGGGGCAGCACCGAGCGGTTCGTCAAGGAGCTGCACGACCAGTGGGGGTCGCGGTGACGGGCGTCCTGCCCGACGTGCAGACGGGCAACCCGTACGTCGGACCGCAGTCGTTCCGGGCGGGGCAGCACCTGTACGGGCGCGCCGTCGCGCTCGACACGCTGTTCAACCTCGTCGTCGCCGAGCGCATCGTCCTGCTCTACTCCCCCTCCGGCGCCGGCAAGTCGTCGCTCATCAACGCCGCCCTGATCCCCGAGCTGAACCGCGAGGGGCTCGAGGTGCTGCCCGTGATCCGGGTCAACACGCCGCACGTCGCGACGATGCAGCCGCCGCCGCACAACCGGTACCTCATGAGCACGCTCATGTCGCTGGAGTCCGACGTCCCCGAGGACCGTCAGGTCCCGCTCGACCGGCTGCGCGACATGACGCTCGCCGAGTACCTCGAGCAGCGCCCCGACCAGGACGGCATCCCCGGCAACGAGGTGCTCGTCTTCGACCAGTTCGAGGAGGTCCTCAGCCTCGACCCGACCGACGAGGACGCCAAGCGCGCGTTCTTCGCGCAGGTCGGCGAGGCGCTGCGGGCCCACCGGCTGTGGGCGCTCTTCGCGATCCGTGAGGACCACCTCGCCGGGCTCGAGCCCTACCTGCGGGCCGTGCCGACGCGGCTGCGGACCCGGTACCGCCTCGACCTGCTCACCGCCGACGAGGCGTTCGACGCCGTCGTGCGGCCCGCGCAGGACGCCGGCGTCGAGTTCCGCGCCGAGGCGGCCCACGCGCTCGTCGACGACCTGCGCCAGGTCCGCGCGCAGCGGCTCGACGGCACCGTCGACGTCCTCGGCGCGTACGTCGAGCCCGTCCAGCTCCAGCTCGCGTGCACCACCATCTGGGCGCGCCGCGACCCCGGCAGCACGGAGATCACCACGGCCGACGGCGTCGCCGGCGGGTCCGTCGAGCAGGCGCTCGCCGACTACTACGACCGGCGCGTCGCCGAGGCCGCACGCGTCACCGACGTCCGCGAGGACGTCATCCGGGACTGGTTCGAGCGTCGGCTCATCACCCCGCAGGGGCTGCGCGGCCAGGTGCTCGAAGGCCCCCTCGGCACCGCCGAGGCCGACGGGCCGATCCTGCGCGAGCTCGAGCACCTCATCCGCCCCGAGACCCGGCGGCAGGCGACCTGGTACGAGCTGTCGCACGACCGGTTCATCGAGCCCGTCCGGCGCAGCAACGCCCGCTGGCGCGCGCAGCACCTCACCGGTTTCGAGCAGGCCGCCGCGCTGTGGGACGAGAACGGGCGGCAGCGCCGCCTGCTGCTGACGGGGTCCCACCTCGCGTCCGCGACGGCCGACGTCGCGACCCGGCGCCGGCCGCTGCAGCCGCACGAGCGCGAGTTCCTCGAGGCGTCCCAGGCGCTCGAGGCCGACCGGCGGCGCGACCGGCGGCGACGCCTCTGGATGCGCGTGCTCGTCCTCGCGCTCGCCGTGCTGCTGGTCGCCGCGATCGGGCTCTACGGCCAGACGCAACGGGTGCTCGACACCGCCAAGGCCGACCGGGCCCGCGAGCGGACGCTGTTCACCGCACTCGCCGACCTGGACCAGGACGCGGAGAAGGCCGCCCGCGCCGCCGTCGACGTCGGACGCGACGACCTGAGCGGCGACGAGCCGCTGGGGTCCAACACGCGCGACCTGCTCCACCTGGCCGCGACGTCGACGCCCGTCGTCACCCTGCTCGACACCGACGGGCCCGTCGACGTGCTCGTCGAGTCCCTCGACGGGCAGACGGTCGTCACCGTCGACTCCGCCGTGACCGTCTGGGCGCGGGAGGTCGACGACGCCGGGCGCACCACGTTCGCGCGTGCCGCGACCCTCCTCGACGGCGAGTCGCCCGTCGCCGCCGACGTCAGCGCCGACGGCTCCGTCGTGGTCGCGGGCCTCGAGGACGGCACGATCGTCGTCTGGGAGCGGGAGGACGGGACCACCGCGCGCTGGGCGGGTCCGGCCGGGCTGCACACCGTCGTCGCCGCGCCCGACGGTCGCTCGGTGGTGTCGCTGGGACCTGACACGTCGGCCACCCTGTGGGCCGTCGACGGCGGCCGGCGGGCCGACCGGCACCGCCTGTTCGACGCGACC
>NZ_JAAXOY010000116.1 GCF_012396155.1 Cellulomonas septica
CGTGCGGCCGCGGACGCGGCGGGGCTCGACGCCGCAGCGGCACAGGCCGCGGCCGACGACGCGGCGGCGACGTACGAGACCCGACTCGCGCAGCAGCAGGTCGAGCAGCGCAGCACCACGGCCGGGAGCGGTCCGGGCGGCACCGGCACCGCGAACGACACCCACCGGTACTGGAGCTGCCTGACGTCCGTCGACTCGGCACTCGGGTCACCGGCGATGTGCATGGAGGGCTTCACCGCGTTTGGCGAGGTGATGCTCAACCCGGCGAAGTGCGACACGCCCGCCGCGCGGGACTCGCTCGGCTGCCAGATGTACGACGAGTTCCAGCAGTTCGTCGGCGACAACGGCGACCTCATGTGGGACGTCGCGCAGCTCGCGCTCGGCCTCTGCGGGCTCATCCCCGGCGTCGGCGAGGTCTGCGACGGCCTCGACATGGCCGTCTCCGCCTACCGCGGCGACTGGGGCGGCGCCGCGCTGTCGCTCTTCGCGATGGTGCCCGCCGTCGGCGCGGGGGTCGGCATCGCGAAGGTGACCAAGCAGGTCGACCGGCTGCGCGGCAGCATCGACGAGATCCTCGACGCGCTCGACACCCGGGCCGCGCAGAACCTCGTCGCACGCAACCCGCGGGACATGGCGGTCAACCCGAAGGCGCCTGACGCGTTGTCGCTGAAGCGGCCGATCGGGTCGAGCGCCACCCAGAACCAGGCGCTCCAGGACAGGATCGACGAGCTGAACGCACTCGGTGCGAGGGACATGCGGGTCAACCAGCAGCAGGTGGCCCTCAACGACGTCCGGGTCGGCATCAACCGCCCGGACCTCCAGTACACGCTGGACGGTCGACGCCACTATGAGGAGTACGACACGAACGCGTCGAACCGGGGCCCCGAGCACGAGGCCCGGATCTTGTCCAACGACCCTGACGGGGTCGTCACGCTGCACACGGTGGACTGAAGATGACTGAGCACGACCTAGCCGCGACACTCTGGGGCGATGCCGTCGCACCACTGACCTCGTCCATCGGCTTCGTCCGAGCACCGCTCGACATGGTCGTCGACGGGCTCGCGACGTGGCGCACGGCCCTCCACGGTTCCGTGGCGGTGGAGCGGCTCCCGGGTGGCCTGCGGGATCACGTGACGACGCTGGAACCGCTGACGGCCGGAGTCGGTCCACGCGAGCTCGTCGTCGGCACAGCGAACCCGGAGTGGACGGCGGTGCTCGACTGTGGATACCCGCACGGTGACCCGGTGTCCACGGTGCTCTACCTCACCCGGACGCTGCAGCTGTACGGCGTGGTCATCACGTCGATCCCCGAGGCGAAGGACCCTGACGGTCCCGCGCGGTACGGCTCCCGCAAGCTCGAGATGCTCGGACCGGTCCGGACGGACTTCCTGAACTACGTCCGCACCATCTCGGTCGTCCAGGACGGCCGGAGGTGGAGGTTCGACGCCAACGGCACCGTTCAGGACTTCGAGGACCTCGAGGCGTACGGCCGACGGCGGATCGCGGAGCGGTTCACCGCGTCGATGCTGGTCGACTACGCGGCCGCGCTGGGGCTGCGGCCGTTCGACGAGGACTTCTACCCCGGACCGAGCGTCCTGGTGCGCAACCCGGCCGTAGCGCGGCCCGGAGCCTTCGTCCTCTCGTTGCACGACGCGCAGCAGCGGCTCGGGATCGAGCCCGCTCGCTGACAGGGACCAGCGGGTCGAGAAGACGGCGACGATGCCCGGCCGCAGGTCAGCCGGGTGCACGACGTGCAGTGGTGAACCCAGATGGATGACGTGATCGGAGCGTGGACGTGAGACGAGTGGTGGGTGGTGTCGGGGCGGCGGCCGTGGTGGCTGCTGTCGCGGTGGTGTGGGCGAGCAGCGCGGGTGCTGCGGAAGGGGCGGCGGCGGAGGTGCAGTCGTCGTTGGTGGAGGACTTCGCCTACCCGGGTGCGGACGCGATCCTCGCCGAGCACGGCCTGAAGGTGTTCACGGGTGACGGGCACGTCGAGCCGGTGTCGTCGGGCGCTGTGGGCGGGTCGTGCGCGCCGGGTCTGATCCAGGTGGAGACGTTGGTGGAGGAGGAGCCGTACGGGTCGTACTACTGCTTCCGGACGTCGGGGAGCCGTGGGTTCCTGACGTTGGAGGTGCCGCACACGTTCCTGCTACGGGGCGGGGACAAGCCCGTCGAGGCGACGGCGGAGCTGGCCTCCGGTGCGGAGGAGACGTACGCGGTGGCGCCGAACACGTCGGTCGCGGTCGACCCGGGTGAGGGTGCCGCGATGCCGCAGGCGATCCTCGTCGAGCTCCGGTTCGGTGCCTGGTGAGCGCGCGAGTCAGCCGTCCGCCGGTGGACGCCCGTCGCCCTCGTCGCGGCTTCGTTGCGACGACCGGGTGGACCGCACGGGTCGGCGCCGTCGCGCTCCTGCTCCTCGGTGTCGGGGTACCGGCCGCCTACGCGGTCCAGGGCACGACGCCGACCGGGGCCGTCGCCACTGCGACCGTGCGGCTCGAGATCGGCGCCGAGCGGGCCTGCTCGGGAGCCCTGATCGCACCGACCTGGGTCGTGACCGCCAAGTCGTGCTTCGCCGACGCCTCGGGCGCGGTGGCGCAGGGTGCGCCCACGGCGACGACGAAGGTCACCGTCGGGCGCGTCGACCTCACCGGGACCGCCGGACGGGTCGTCAACGCCGACCTCCTCGTCCCGCACGCCGCCCGCGACGCGGTCCTGGTGCGGCTCGCGTCGCCGGTGAACGACGTGGCACCGGTCAAGGTCTCCACGACGGCACCGGTCGCCGGGGAGTCGCTCACCGTGACGGGGTACGGGCGCACGACGACGCAGCTCGTGCCCGACACCGCGCACGCCGCGACCTACACCGTCGGCGCCGTCGGGACGGCGACGTTCGCCATCCAGTCGCAGGGGACCGGCGCGACGATCTGCAAGGGCGACGCCGGCGGCCCCGCGCTGCGGACCACCGCGGCCGGCGTCGAGCTCGTCGCGATTCACAGCACCGCCTACCAGGGCGGGTGCCTCGGGGCGACCACCACGCGGCAGGACGCCACGGAGACCCGGCTCGACGACCTCGGCGCCTGGATCGACCAGCAGATCCCCCCGCTGCTCACGACCCTCGCGGCGGCGGACTGGAGCGGTGACGCGCACGCCGACGTGCTCGGCGTCGACGTCCGCGGCGACGTCTGGTACTACCCGCACAACGGCAACGCGCTGACCGCGCGCGTCAAGGTCGGCAGCGGCCTCGCGACCTTCACGCACGTGATGGCGGCCGACTACAGCGGCGACGGGCATGCCGACGTCGTCGGCGTCGACAGCACCGGGCGGCTCTGGTACTACCCGCACAACGGCAACAGCCTGTCGACCCCGGTGCAGATCGGGTCCGGCTGGGCGACGTTCAAGCACGTCACCGCCGGCGACTGGAACAGGGACGGCCGTGCGGACATCCTCGGCGTCGACGCCGACGGGCTGCTATGGGTGTACACGAACGTCGGGCTGGCGCTGCCCTCGCGCATCCAGATCGGCAGCGGCTGGGGATCCTTCACGTACGTCCTCGCCGCCGACTACAGCGGTGACGGGCACGCCGACGTCGTCGGCGTCGACTCCGCGGGGAGGCTCTGGTACTACCCGCACAACGGTCCCGGCCTGTCCGCTCCCGTGCAGATCGGTGTCGGCTGGGGCACCTTCAAGGAGGTCATGGCCGCCGACTGGAGCGGCGACGGCCGTGCCGACATCATCGGCGTCGACTCCGCCGGCAGCACGTGGCTCTACGAGAACAAGGGCCTCTCGCTGCCGGGTCGCGTCGCGATCCCGGGCGCGCCGCAGATGCGCTGATCCCACGGCCGTGCCGCCGGGACCTCTCACGAGAAGTCCCGGCGGCGCGGCCTCACTCGTGCGCTAGGTGGTGGGGGCCCAGCCGAGACGCGCCGCCACCACGTCCGCGGTCGCCGACGGGAACTCCTCCCAGCCGGGCTCCAGCACGTCCCGCGCCAACGCGTGCAGCGCGCGCGCAGCGTCCTCGACGGGTGCCGCCAGAGCCGCCGCGAGCCGCGGCGCGATCTGCGGGTAGGCCGCCTCGAACCGACGCGCCGGGTCGATCGCCTCGCGGTCCCGCACCTCCGTCGGGATGCGCGCCCGGATCGCCAGGACGAGATGCTTCACGGCCCACTGGCGCACCATCTCGCCCCCGCTGAGCACCTCACCGCGCCTGGCACGCCCCACACCGACCATGAGCTTGACCAGGGCGAGCGCCGCGTCGTTCGCCGGATCGGGCTGCGGCTCGTCCGCGGCACGTCGCCCGGACGACTCGACCAGCGCCGCGAGCGTCCCGTCCTCGTCGATCACGACGTCGTGGTGGACGACCGTCGCGCCGCCGAGCTCCGCACCCGTGGCCGCCGCGAACTCCATGAGGTGCCCGTCGTCGTAGAGCACCGCGAACCCGATCGCACCCTCGCGCGCGACGGTCACCACCCGCTCGACGTCCGGCAGCCACGCGCGCACGTCGCGCACCTCCTCGCCCTTCCCGTCCGCCGCGATCACGAAGAAGTCGTGGTCGGACCACTCGTCGCGCCGGGCGGCTTCCGACCGCGCTGCCGAGCCCAGGAGCACCAGGCCGGCCGCGGACGGATGGGCCCGGACCGCCGCGACAAGGGCCGCGGTGTGGTCGTCGAAGCTGCGGACGGGCATCCAGATCCTCCGGGGGAGTGCACAGGGACGAGACGTCTGGACGCTAGTGGCCCGTGACGGCTGGTGTGGACGCGCCGTGCCGCGGCGCTTCTCGAGCAGCCAGGAGACAGCCCACTCCTGCCCCTTCACGAGGTCTCGTTGCTGCCGTCGATCGATCCCCAGCGCATCCGTCGCTCTCGCGAGCGCTGTCAGCCGTCATGCCACGTGCACTCGCCCCACGAATCAGGCACCTCGTCCTCTCGCGCCCACCGCGTGGTGCGCGGAGTGATGTGCACCCCACCGGCGACGCGCCACGTTCCGGGCTCGGGATCGATCCACGACTTCTCCGACACGTCGGACGGGTGGAGCCACACCTCGCTGCCCTCGTCGCACAGGAGGACGACCGTGCCCGACGCAGTCATGATCGGACGCACCAGACCCTGGTCGTAGCTGGGGCAGGACATCAGCCAGCCGGTCACCGGCTGCTCGGAGAGCAACGTGCCCATCACTTACCTCCCATCGGGATACCCGACACCGGAAACGACGTGATCACGTGATTGCCGTTCTCGATCCCCAGCACCATGTACGACACCTTCGGGTGTCCGGCCGTGGACCCCGGCTCGCCGCCGACGTAGCCGACGTCGCGCTGCATGTTGACGTAGTAGGAGGTGCGATCGCCATTCGTGAAGGACACCACAGGCCCACGTCGTGCAATCGCCCAGGCCTCATCGGTGGCGGCGAGGGGATCTTCGGTGAAGACGCCGTGCTTCGACCGCTGCGGCTGGTCGGTCGCATGGTTCAGGACGTGCTCGACTCGCGAGTCGAAGTGCGGATCCGGCCCGTAGATCAGCCCTCCCGGCGATCTGAATGTTCCGTCCGGTAGAACGGTCAACCTCACGCTTCCGACCAGCCGCTCCGGAGCCTGTACGGCACCGTCCAGCACCGAGGCAGCCACCGTGGCCGGCGCATGAGTCGTGTCCGGAACGACAGGCCGCTGCTCGAGCTCCCGAACGAGGGAGCCCGTCCGCCCGAGCATGCCGGCGGCGCGGCTGCCCTTGAGTGCCGTCCCGGCGGCGCCGATCGCGCCCGGGAGGAAGGTGAAGGCGACGGATCCGGCGGCTCGTGCGGGGTCCTCGGACCAGGTGTCCCAGGCGAGCAGAGACTTCGCCGCCTCGTAGCGCACGTCCGAGCCGTGCTCGTCGGCCCGGAAGATGTCGGGCATCGAGGCCCAGGTCGTCCGGGCGGTGGCGAGGCTGAACTCCCATGTCGTGGTGTCCAGCCCGTAGTAGCCGGCGCTGCCCGCCACGCCGGCCCAGACGCTGTCGACGGCGATGCCGTCCCAGAGGAAGTGCTTGACCTGGACGGCGGCGGACTTGGGGCACGGGTCGTGTCGGCGGACGACGTGGCCCCACGGCTGGTCGCCAGCGGGGAGGGTCGTGGCGCGCGAGACGTGCAGGCCGTCCGGGGTGCACTCGCGCAGGGCGCTGTCGCCGCGTGTGGCGGCGCGGATGCGGAGGGCGCACTGGCGGGCGGCCTCGTCGAGCAGGGACTGCTGGACGCCGACCGCGTGAACGAGTCGGGTGTTCTCGTCGACGAGGTCCTGGTCGCCGTCCCAGCGCTCCCTCGCCGCGGCGCGATCGCGGAAGGAGCGGGCGTCGTCACGCAGGCCGGTGAGCGTGCGCTGGACGGGGCGGATCGTGTCGGCGTACTCGCGGACGGCCGTCGCCACCTGCGCGAGCGCGTCGGCGTAGCGCGCAGCAGCGGGCTCGACGGGGAGGATGCCGTCGAGCAGGGCGGGCGCCTCGGGTGCCTCGTAGACGGCCGACAGACCGCGCCAGCGGTCGACGAGGTCGGCGCCGCCCGCGCGCAACGCGCGCGACGAGCCGACGAGGTCGGTGGCGAGCCGGCCGAGGTCGTCGGCCTGGAGGTCGCGGCCGGGGATCGCGTCCGGGTCGATGCCGGCGTCCACGGTCACGACGTCCAGCCCCACGCCGTCTGCGCGGCGCGCAGGGTCTCGCCGGCCATCTGCTCGTCTCCCGCCTGGTAGAGCGCGGACGCCTCCGAGGCGGCGCTCGCGAAGGCCGCGACGCGCGCGAGGTTCGCGGACGTCAGGGCGGTGTACGTCTCGACGAACGCCACGAGCTCGGTCGCGACGAGGGCGTCGTGCGCGGCGTCCATGACCTCGACGCACGTGTCGGTCGCACGACCGGCGACGGCGGCGAGGTCGGTCGACGCCGTGTCGACGCGCTCGAGGACGCCGACCACGCCCGCGGGGTCGATCCGCCACCCGGTCACCGGCGCTGCCCTCGTCCGGCCGTGGTCGGGAGGTCGGTCGTCGTCCCTCGCGTCGTGCGCATCGCGTCTCCCTGCATGGTCCCGTCGGGCCGGTCGTCGTCCCTGTCGAGCGCCGAGCGTGCCCGAAGGGGGCCGCCGCTCGTCGGAGTTGTGCACAGGTCCGCGTCTCACAGGTGGCGCACGGGTGCGCTCCAGTGCCCGTCCGGGTTCGGGGCGTTGTGTGGTCCTCGACGACGAACGACGCGTGAGCCGAGGAGGACACGATGGACGACACGACCCGCACCGGCGGCACGCCTGACGACGAGACGCCCCGACCGACGCAGGGCGCAAGCCCCCAGCCGGCGACGGAGGGCACGGCGCCCGACAGGACCGACACCACGCCTGAGCCCACGGTGCCCGAGACGAGCACCGCGGAACACCGGCCGACGATGGCGGCAGCGTCGCAGCACGCCGCTTCGACGGGCGCACCTGCGCCGGTGGCCGCTGCTCCGGCGAGCGCAGCCGCGCCGCTTCCTGCCGCGCCGGCGAACGGGC
>NZ_JAAXOY010000117.1 GCF_012396155.1 Cellulomonas septica
CGGCCCGCGTCGGCGAGCGCGCGGCGCAGGATCAGGTCGACCTGGGCGTTGAGGCTGCGCAGGTCGTCGGCCGCCCACCGCGCGAGCGCGTCGTGCACCGCGGGGTCGAGGCGGAGCAGCACCTGCCGGCGCTCACGCCGCGGGGGCGTGGCGCCGACCGGCTCGGTGCTGCTCTCGCCGGGGGTCACCGAGGACTCACGAGTAGAGCGAGCCCGCGTTGACGACGGGCGTCGCACGGCTCTCGCCGCACAGGACGACGAGCAGGTTCGACACCATGGCGGCCCGCCGCTCGTCGTCGAGCGACACGATCCCGTCGCGCTCGAGGCGTCCGAGCGCGTCCTCGACCATGGACACCGCACCCTCGACGATGCGCTCGCGGGCGGCGATGATCGCGCCGGCCTGCTGACGCTGGAGCATCGCCTGGGCGATCTCGGGCGCGTACGCGAGGTTGGAGATGCGCGCCTCGATGACCTCGACACCGGCGATGACGACGCGCGCCGCGACCTCGGACGCGATCTCGCCGGACACGAGGTCGGTCGCGCCGCGCAGCGACCGCTCGCCCGCGTCGGCGTCGTCGTAGGGGTGCGACATCGCGACGTGGCGCAGCGCGGACTCCGACTGCACCTTGACGAAGCCCTCGTAGTCCTCGACCGCGAAGGTCGCGCGCGCGGTGTCGGTGACCTGCCAGACGACGATGCACGCGATGTTGACGGGGTTGCCGTCGGCGTCGTTGACCTTGAGCTCGCTCGTCTCGAAGTTGCGGACCCGGACGGAGACCTTCTTCTTGGTGGTCAGCGGCACGGTCGCGACGAGCCCGGTGCGGCGGATCGTGCCGAGGTAGCGGCCGAAGAGCTGGACGACCTTGGTCTGCCCGGGGCTGATGACGGTGACGCCCGACGGCACGAACAGCGACACGACGAGCAGGAGCACACCGAGGCCGCCGAGGCCGGGCGAGTCGTCGGCGTCGGCGAGGGCGATCAGGACGATGCCGAGCGCGATGAGCCCGAAGAACAGGAGCAGGACCAGCAGCGCGACGGCCGTGCCGCCGGACGGTGCGGGGCGTTCCACCACCTCGACGCGCGCCCCGGCGTGGCCGACGGGACGGCCGCTGGGGTCGCCGCCGACGGAGTCCTGCGGGGGCGTGGTCGGGTCGGGCATGGTGCTCAGCTCCTCGGGTCCGGCGCGCCGTCGGCGCGCGACACCTAATGTGATATCACATTAGCGAGGAGTGGGGAATGCCGACCTGGCCGCGTCAGTCGTCGGACGAGAGCCTGCTGCGCAGCAGCCCGAACACCTTCCCCATGTTGACCGTCCAACCCACCCCGAACACCTTCGGGCCGATCAGGTGCTCCGCCTCCGGGTCCCAGACGCGCTCCTTGAACCGCTCGACCGTCGGCATCCGGAACTCGTACGGCACGAACCCGATGACCTTGCCGTTCCACTCGCGCTCGTCGGCCGGGGTGCGGAGCTCCTTGACGACCGCCGTGACCGCGAGGGCCAGCGAGATCAGCCGGAGGATGCCTTGCAGGTCGGGCCGCCGGCGGGCGGCTTCGTCGTGGGACACGCTGCGCCTCCTGAGTCGTGGTGAGCCCATGATCCACCCGACGTCGTCAGCGGTGAAGGGTCACCCCGGCGCCACCCGCCGCGAGGTCGAGCACGCGGACGTGGTCCACCAGCATCGTCGCGGGCAGGGCCACGTCGTCGGCGTCGTTGCCCGGCCAGCGACCCCCGACGGCCAGGTTGAGCAGCAGGTGGAACCCGTGCCGGAACGGCCACGGCCCGGGCACGTCGTCGGGCGTCACGCGGTGGTACTCCGTGCCGTCCACGTCCCATGCGACCGCGTCGTCGGTCCACGTGACCGCGTAGGTGCGGAAGCCGTCGGCGAGCGGGGCGGGAGCCTCGTGCGACCCGCCCACTCCCCCGCCGATGCCCGCATAGCCGGGGCCGTGGACCGTCCCGTGCACCGTGCGCGGCTCGGCGCCGACGTGCTCCATGACGTCGATCTCCCCGCAGGCCGGCCACCCGACGTCCTCGAGGTCGTCGCCGAGCATCCAGAACGCCGACCACGTGCCCGCGCCGCGCGGCTGCCGGATCCGCGCCTCGACGCGACCGCGCCGCACGGTCAGCCGCCCCAGCGTCGTGAGCCGCGCCGACGTGATGTCGCCGTCGACGTCGCGTCGGGCCGTGATCGCGAGCCCACCGGCCCCGGTCAGGTGCGCGTTCCGCGTCGACGCGGTGTACCGCTGGAGCTGCTCGTCACCCCACCCACCGGCACCCGTCTCGTGCCGCCAGACGTCCGGATCGGGCGGGGCACCGGCCGGCCCGATGAACTCGTCGGCCCACAGGACCTGGCGCTGCTCCTCGCGCGTCATCCCGCCCCCCTCGTCCCGCCCGCTGCGTCGCGCCGATCGTCGACGCACGCCCGGGCGGTCGCAACCGCGCGCGCACGCCCGCCGGGAGAGAGCCCCGCCGGGTGCTAGCCCCGCTGGGTGGGAGCACAGGGAGCGGCGAGCGGGCCCGACGACGTGCCGGGCCCGCGCGTCGTCAGGACGTCGAGCGCGCGCGCACCCGGCGGACGAGCGCGAGAGCGCCGGCACGCAGGGGGCGTCGTGGCACGGAGGTCTCTCGTCACAGCTGCGGGGAGGGCGCTCGATGGGCCCGACGCCGTCGACGACTGTCCGTGACCTGCGCCGTTGTCACGGGCAACAGAGAGGGTGAAGTTCTTCGGGATGCAGCCCGACGGGGCCGGCACACATGGTGAGCGATTGCGCCGGGACGACGGACGGGCGCGGCACCTCGCGGTGCCGCGCCCGTCGCGGGGGAGACCTCAGCGGGTCAGGACGCCGAGCAGGTGATGCTGGGCCAGGTCCAGTTGCCACCGTGCTGGACGGTGAAGCCGAACGAGGTCGTCTGGCCGGCCGACAGCGCACCGCTGCCGCTCGGACGCATCGTCATGACGTTGCCGGACGAGTCCCACGTCGGGGAGCCGTTCCAGGTCGCGATGATCTTCTGCGGCGAGCGCACGGTCACCGTGGACTGCCAGCTGCTGATGTTGGTGTTGGCGCGGATGGTCACCGTGCCGTTGAAGCGGTCGTTCCACTTCTGGCCCTCGGAGTACGTCGCCGTGCAGCTCGGGGTGCTGCCGCCCGGGTTCGTCGGCGTGGGCGTCGGGTTCGGGTCCGTCGGCGTGGGCGTCGTCGGGTTCGGGTTGGGGTTGGTCGTCCCGCCCGCGTTCAGCTGGTTGAGGACGCTCGTGTAGGCGGCCTTCTTGTTGCCGGAGCCGTCGAAGAGCAGCGGCGTGCCCGAGGCGCGCCACGAGTCGGAGTCACGGACGCCCCAGACGGTGATGCCCGTGCAGCGCGCGACCGAGAGGCAGGCCTGCACGACGCCCTGGTACTGCTGCGCCTGCGAGGAGCCGGAGCCCTCGATGTCGAGCTCGGTGATCTGCACGTCGACGCCGAGGGCGGCGAAGTTGCGCAGGGTCACGTCGTAGTTCGACGGCACCGGGTTGCCCGAGTTGAAGTGCGCCTGGAAGCCGACGCAGTCGATCGGGACGCCGCGCGACTTGAAGTCGCGGACCATGTTGTAGACGCCCTGCGTCTTGGCGTGCGACCAGTTGTCGGTGTTGTAGTCGTTGTAGCAGAGCTTGGCGTTCGGGTCGGCGGCGCGGGCTGCGCGGAACGCGGCCTCGATCCAGTCGTTGCCGGTGCGCTGCAGGTTCGAGTCGCGGCGGCCGCCGGACGAGCCGTCGGCGTACGCCTCGTTGACGACGTCCCAGGCGTAGATCTTGCCCTTGTAGTAGGACGCGACCTGCGTGACGTGGTTGAGCATCGCGTTGCGCAGGTCGGTGCCGGACAGGTTCTGCATCCAGCCGGGCTGCTGCGAGTGCCAGGCGAGCGCGTGGCCGCGGACCTGCTTGCCGTTCTGGCGGGCCCAGTTCACGATCCGGTCGCCGTTGGAGTAGCTGAACTGGCCACGGTTGGGCTCCGTGGCGTCCATCTTCATCTCGTTCTCGGCCGTGATCATGTTGAACTCGCGGTTCGCGATGTTCGTGTACGTGCCGTCGCTCAACTTGTTCGCGGCGATGGCGGTGCCGAAGTACCGATTGGTCTCGGCGGCGGCGGCCTGCAGCGTGCTGCCGGCGGCGGCGGCCGGGACGGCGATCGTCACGGCCAGCGCAGCGGCGGCCAGACAGCCGGCGGCGGCGGCGAGACGGCCTCGCCGGTGCGTCGGGCGTGGGGTCGTCATCGAACCCTCCTTGGTGGTGGTCGGTGGCTCCAGCGGGAGCCGGCACGTCACCTTCACCGCGTCGAAACTGGCGGTCAACGCGCTTGACCGGTACGGAAAGTTGCGAAACCCAGAACGAAGCGTTTCAGCACACCTTCGGGTGACTTCACCGGTGTAGATGTGCACCTGAACGCGTGATCGGCCGGCCGGCAGATCGCAAAGCGTGGGATCGATCCCACGCGCTCGATCCGCAACTATCGGCTCGCTGTCCGTGCGCTTTCGACGGCACAGGTCGCAACATCGACCGACGGTCCGCAGGTCAGCGGCGGGTCGGGGTGCTCCCGCGCTCGATGATCCGCATGTCCGCGACGTGCAGCACCGGCTCCGCGGGGGCCGCTCCCGTCAGACGGCCGTGCAGCAGCGCGACGGCGACGTCGGCGATGTCGCGTCGACCCGGGTCGACCGTCGTCAGAGCGGGCATCGAGTACTGCGCGTCCTCGATGTCGTCGAAGCCCACGACCGCCACGTCGTCCGGGATCGAGCGGCCGCGCACCTGCAGCGCGTACATCGCCCCCAGCGCCAGCGCGTCGTTGAACGCCACGACACCGTCGACCTCGACGCCCGAGTCGAGCACGTCCTCCATCGCGCGCGCACCGTTCCCCCGGTGCCAGCCGTCGTCCGCCCAGCCGAGCAGCCGCGGGTCCACCGTGATCCCCCGCGCCGCGAGCGCCTCCCGGTAGCCCGTGAAGCGCAGGTTCGACGACCCCGCGGTCGGCGAGTGCAGCATGCCGATCACCGCGATCTGCCGACGTCCCGCGTCGAGCAGCAGGTCGGTCGCCGCGCGCGCACCCTCGACGTTCTGCATCGTCACGTGGTCGACCCTGGTCGAGAACATCTGCTCGCCCAGCAGCACCAGCGGGTAGCCGAGGTCGTCGAGCAGGTGCGCGTCCGCCTGCTCGAGCGCCGCCGGGCTGAACAGCAGGCCGTCGACGAGCTTGCGCCGCGGCTCGCGCAGCGCGGCGAGCTCGCCCTCGCGCGTGAAGCCCGTCGGCTGGATGAGCACGTGCAGCCCACGTCGGCGCGCGGCCTCGAGGATCTCGTCGGCGAGCTCGCCGAAGTACGGCTGGCCCAGCTCCGGGACGGCCAGGCCCACGACGCCCGTGCGACCCGACCGGAAGATCCGCGCCGTCACGTTGATCTCGTACCCGAGCTCGTCGACCGCGGCCATCACACGCTCACGCGTCGACTCGCGGATGTAGGGGTAGCCGCTCAGCACGTTCGAGACGGTCTTCGCGGACACGCCGGCGCGGCGCGCGACGTCGGCCATCGTCGCCACACCCCACCCCCTCGTTCCCGGGCCCCACGACCGCGCGGCCCGGAGAGGTCCGACGGCGCGGGCAGCCGCAATCTACCGGACCTCCGCGCGCCCGCCGGGGTCGTCCGGTCGCTCGTCGGCCCTGGTCGTGAGCCGGGGACGGTCAGCCGCCGGTCGTCGTGGCGCTCGTCGAGGAGCTCGACCCGGTCGCGGCCTCGGTGGTCGGCACGGACGGTCGGCGGACGCGGCTCGCCGAGACGCTCGAGTCGATGCGCTGGCGGCTGCGCTCCGCGGCCGACGAGATCGAGAAGGTGCACTTCGTCCGCCCCGCGCCCGGCCAGGCGCTCGAGGACCTCTGGGACGCACCCGCATGACCCGCACCTACGACCTCGTGCACCGCACGACGTACACCTACGCGCAGCCGGTCACGGACTCCTACGGCCGCACGACGCTCACGCCCCGCGACGTGCCGGGCCAGGCGTGCCTCGCGACGACGCTCGACATCGACCCGGCGCCCGCCGACACCGCCGCGCACGTCGACTACTTCGGCAACCGCACGACGTACTTCGGCGTCACCGAGCCGCACACGCGCCTCGTCGTGACGTCGCGGTCGACCATCGAGGTGTCCCGGGCGGCCGAGCCGGAGCCCGACCGGCTGCCCACGATGCCGTGGGAGGAGGTCGCCGAGTCCGTCCGCGACGGCGTCGCGACCGTCGACGAGCACGCGCTGGTCCGGCTGCGCGAGGCCCTGCTCCCGTCACCGCACGTCAGCCGCACGCCCGCGGTCCGGGACTTCGCGGCGCCCACCCTGACCCCGGGCCGCCCGATCGGCGAGGTGCTCGTCGACCTCGCGCACCGCATCCGCACCGAACTCGCGTACCGCTCGGGCTCGACGACCGTGCACACCACGCAGGACCAGCTCCTCGCGCAGCGGGCCGGGGTGTGCCAGGACTTCGCGCACCTCATGATCGCGGCGCTGCGGCTGCACGGCCTGCCCGCCCGCTACTCGTCGGGGTACATCGAGACCCGCCCGCCCGCGGGCCGCGAGAAGCTGCGCGGCGCCGACGCGTCGCACGCGTGGGTGTCGGCGTGGGCGCCGGGGGCGGGGTGGGTCGAGATCGACCCGACCAACGACCAGCTCGTCGACGACCGGTACGTGCTGCTCGGCTGGGGCCGCGACTACCACGACGTCCCGCCGCTGCGCGGCGTCATCTTCACCGAGGGCCGCGGCGCGCACCCGTCGGTCCAGGTCGACCTGGTGCCCGCGGGCAGCGACCCGTTCGTCTGACGCCCGCGGGCGTCGGCGTCCGCGCAGGTCCGCCCCCGGACGCAGGCGTCAGCGCGGGCCCGCCCCCGGACGGAGGGATCAGCGCGGGCCCGCCCCCGGACGGAGGGTCAGCGCAGGTCGCGCGCCCGGTCCGTGAGCTCGTCGGGCGTCACGACGAACCCGCCGCTGTCCACGACGGTCCCGCCCGCGACCCGCCACAGCGTCGCGGCGACCCGCGCGACCGAGGGGGTCACGCGCGACCGCGCGATGAGGTGCAGCTGCGACGGCTGCTCCTGGAGCAGCTCGGTCGAGTCCGGCGGCTGCCACGCGACGTGGTACGCCCACGTCCCGTACTGCCGTTGGTCGACGGTCGAGAGCACGAGCGGCACCTCGCGGGCGCGGGCCGCGCGGATCGTCACGACCCCGTCGTACTCGAACGCGGCGGCGACCGAGAACGGCTGCGCGGTCGGGTCGGACGGTGCGGGCTGCGGCGCGTCGGCAGGCCCGATGCGGGCACCGGCGAGCGCGGGCCGGACGAGCGGGACGACGGGACCGGCAGCGGGTTCCGGGCCATCCACCGCCACGTCGACGCCACCGAGCAGGACCTGCGCCTCATGCAGGACCTCATCGCCGCGAGCCCCTACCCGGACGCCGAGCTGCACATCACCGAG
>NZ_JAAXOY010000118.1 GCF_012396155.1 Cellulomonas septica
GGCGAGCTCGTCGAGCGTGCGGGCGACGTCCAGGCCGAAGCCCCCGACTCGCGTGCGGCGCAGCGCCGTGAGGTGCCCGCCGACGCCCAGCGCCACGCCCACGTCACGCGCGAGCGCGCGCACGTACGTGCCCGACGAGCACACGACCGTGACGTCGACGTCGAGCGCGGGCACCCCGTCGACCACGACCACCCGGCGGTCGTGCACGTCGAAGCGCGACACGGTCACGGGCCGGGCGGCGAGCTCGACCCGCTCCCCCGCCCGGACACGCGCGTACGCACGCTCACCGGCGACCTTGATCGCCGACACCGAGCTGGGCACCTGCTGGATCGGGCCCGTGAGCGCCGCGACCGCCGCGCCGAGCGCCGCGTCCGTCACCCCGGACGCGTCCCGCGCCGCCACGACCTCACCCTCGGCGTCGTCGGTCGTCGTCGCGACGCCGAGCCGGACCGTCGCGGTGTACTCCTTGTCCGCGCCGACGACATAGGTGAGGAGCCTCGTCGCGCGTCCGATGCCGAGCACGAGCACGCCCGTGGCCATCGGGTCGAGCGTGCCGGCGTGCCCGACCTTGCGCGTCGCCGCGAGGCGACGGGTGCGCGCGACGACGTCGTGGCTGGTCCAGCCCTGCGGCTTGTCGACGACGACGAGGCCGTCGGCGGCGGTCGGACGTCGCGGGCCGGCGGGGGTCGGACGGTTCACGAGAGGCGGGCGATGCCGTCGAGCGTGCACAGGACGAGCCCGTCCATGCCGTCGTCCTCGCCCTGGTGCCGGTGCGCGTCGACGGCCAGGAGCACGTTGATGAGCATGCCCTGCGCGACGAAGACACGCGCCTCGTCCTCGGTCGCGCCCGAGCGCTCGCGGAACAGCCGGAAGGCCTCGCCGAGCGTGTGCCGCGCGACGCGCCCGACCTCGTCGTCGGCACCCGCGATGAAGCCGTGCATGAGCAGGCGGAGCAGGTCCCGGTCGTCGAGCAGACCGACGTACGCGTCGCCCATCATCTTGCCCGCCTCCGGCCCCGCGGGGACGCCCGCGAGCGCAGCGAGCACCTCCGCGCTCGCCTGGCGGTAGGCCTCGAGGAAGAGCTCGCGCTTCGAGCCGAAGAGCCGCACGACGTAGGGCTGCGACACCCCGGCCGCGCGCGCGACCTCGTCGGTCGAGGCGGCGTACCCGCCCTCGGCGAAGACGCGGCGGGCGGCGACGAGGATCTGCTCGCGTCGCTCCGCGCCGGTCATGCGCTGCGGGGCGCTGGTCTGGTCGGTCGTGGACGGCACCTTGACAGGTTATCAGCCGATGCCTACGTTCGCTCTTGTTAGTAATCACTCAATGCCAACAAGCCCGAGGAGTCGACGTGACCTCCACCGCCACCGCACCTCCCCCGAGCGCGAGCCCCGCCCCGAGCCGGACCGACCGGCCCGCCGGACGTCGCGGCAGCCGCGCCGTCCCGGTCGGCGTCGCGCTCGTCGCGGCGTCGCTGCCGATGTTCATGGCCACGCTCGACAACCTCGTCATGACCACCGCGCTCCCCGTCCTGCAGGTCGAGCTGTCCGCGTCGCTCGAGCAGCTGCAGTGGATGGTCAACGCCTACACGCTGTCGTTCGCGAGCCTCATGATCGCCGCCGCGACGCTCGGCGACCGGCTCGGCCGCCGCCGGGTCTTCGTCACCGGCATCGCGGTCTTCGCCCTCGCGTCCATCGCCTCCGCGCTCGCGACCGACGCCGGCACGCTCATCGCCGCGCGCGCCGTCCAGGGCGCCGGTGCGGCCGCGGTCATGCCGCTGTCGCTCACGCTGCTCGCCGGGTCCGTCCCCGCGGCGCGCCGGGCGATGGCCATCGGCATCTGGGGCGCCGTCTCCGGCCTCGGTGTCGCGCTCGGACCCGTCATCGGCGGCGCCGTCGTCGACGGCATCGCGTGGCAGGCGATCTTCTGGATCAACGTGCCCGTCGCGATCGTGGCGATCCCGCTCGTGCGCTGGGCGCTGCCCGAGTCGCACGGCCGCCGCCAGCCGCTCGACGTGCCCGGGCTGCTCCCCGCCGGCGGCGGCGTGCTGTCGACCGTGTGGGCGATCATCCGCGGCAACGACGACGGCTGGGGCTCCGCCCGGGTCGTCGGCGGGCTCGTCCTCGGCGCCGTCCTGCTCGTCGCGTTCCTGCGCCGCGAGTCCCGCACGGACCACCCGCTGGTCCCGCTGCGCCTGTTCCGCGTCCGCTCGTTCAGCGTCGCCAACGCGACCGCCCTGCTCTTCTCCGTCGGCGTCTTCGGGATCGTCTTCCTGCTCTCGCAGTACCTGCAGGTCGGCCTCGGCTACTCGCCGCTCGAGGCGGGTCTGCGCACCCTGCCCTGGACGGCCGCGCCCATGCTGGTCGCACCGCTCGCCGGGATGCTCGCGCCGCGCGTCGGCGTCCGCCCGCTCCTCACGGCGGGCCTCGCGCTGCAGGCCGCGGGCCTGGCCTGGCAGGGGCTGCTCGTCGGCGGCGACGTCGTCTACGCCGACCTCGTGCCGGGCCTCGTCCTCGCCGGCGTCGGCATGGGCCTGACGTTCGCCCCCAGCGCGACCGCGGTGCTCGCCGACATGGGCGCCGACGACCACGGCACCGCGAGCTCCGTCAACGCGACCATCCGCGAGCTCGGCGGCGCGCTCGGCGTCGCGGTCCTCGTCGCCGTCTTCCAGGCCGCCGACGGGACGCTCACCCCCGCGGGCTACACCGCCGGGCTGCAGCCCGCGATGCTCGTCGCCGCCGCGATCGTCGGCGTCGGGGCGGTCATCGCGCTCGCGATGCCCCGCTCCACCGGCCGGGGCGTCACCGGCGTCGCCGCGCACTGACACCACCCGGGACGTGACGAGCCCCCGACCGGTTCCGCACCGGTCGGGGGCTCGTCGTCGTCCAGGTGGCGCCCGTCGTCGGGCCGCGCGGTCGTCCTCACCCGAGGACGCCGCTCGTCAGGCCTGGGCGTCCTCGTCCTCGTCGCCGGGACGGCGGTACGGGTCCGCCTCCCCCGCGTACGACGCCTGCGCGGCGAGCGCCGCGACCTCGGCGTCCCGCCGTGCGGCCTCGACCAGCGCCGCGTCGAGGTGCGCCGCGGTCTCCGGCACCGCGTCCAGGTGGAACGCGAGCGTCGGGGTCAGCCGGATGCCGGTCTGCTTGCCGACCTCCGACCGGATGACGCCCTTCGCGCTCTCGAGCGCCTTCGCGCTGCCGTCGCGCGCCTCGTCGTCGCCGTACACCGTGTAGAAGACGTCGGCGTGCTGCAGGTCCCCGGTCACGCGGACGTCCGTGACGGTGACGAACCCGAGGCGCGGGTCCTTGATGCGCGTGTCGAGCATCTGCGCGACGACCTGCTGGATCCGCTCCGCCAGCTTCCTGGCCCGTCCAGTGTCAGCCATGACACGTCCTTTCTCTCAGCCCAACCAGCTAGAAGCCTCGCACGAGGACGCACCGAGCCCGGCCGCTACGGACGATCAGACGCGCGGCTTCTCGCGCATCTCCCACGTCTCGATGACGTCCTCGACCTGCAGGTCGTTGAACGACCCCAGACCGATACCGCACTCGAAGCCCTCGCGGACCTCGGTGGCGTCGTCCTTGAACCGCTTGAGCGACTCGATCGTGAGGTTGTCCCCGATGACCTTGCCGCCGCGCAGCACGCGGGCCTTCGTGTTCCGGCGGATGAGGCCCGAGCGCACGATGGAACCGGCGATGTTGCCGAACTTGGAGGAGCGGAAGACCTCGCGGATCTCCGCGGAGCCCAGCTGGACCTCCTCGTACTCCGGCTTGAGCATGCCCTTGAGGGCCGCCTCGACGTCGTCGATCGCCTGGTAGATGACCGAGTAGAAGCGCACGTCGACGCCCTCGCGGTCGGCCAGGTCCTCGACGCGCTCCGCGAACTTCACGTTGAAGCCGATGATGATCGCGTTGTCGACCGTCGCCAGGTTGACGTCGTTCTGCGTGATGGCACCCACACCGCGGTGGATGACGCGCAGGTCGACCTCCTCGCCGACGTCGATCTTGAGCAGCGCGTCCTCGAGCGCCTCGACGGCACCCGACACGTCGCCCTTGAGGACCAGGTTGAGGGTCTCGACCTTGCCCTGCGCGAGCGCCTGCGTGAAGTCCTCGAGGCTGATGCGCTTGCGGCGCTTGGCCAGGAGGGCGGCGCGCTCGGCGGCCTCGCGCTTCTCGGCGATCTGACGTGCCGTGCGCTCCTCGGGAGCGACGAGCAGTGTGTCACCGGCGCTCGGCACCGACGCCAGGCCGAGGACCTGGACCGGACGGGCCGGGCCCGCCTCGACGACGGTGTTGCCGTGCTCGTCGAACATCGCCCGGACGCGGCCGTGGGCCGTGCCCGCGACGATCGCGTCGCCGACGCGCAGCGTGCCGGACTGGACCAGCACCGTCGCGACGGCACCGCGGCCCTTGTCGAGGTTCGCCTCGATGGCGACACCGCGCGCGTCCTTGTCGGGGTTGGCCCGCAGGTCGAGCGCCGCGTCGGCCGTCAGGAGGACGGCCTCGAGCAGCTGGTCGATGCCCAGGTTCTGCTTCGCGGAGACGTCGACGAACATCGTGTCGCCGCCGTACTCCTCGGCCACGAGGTTGTACTCGGTGAGCTGCTGGCGGATCTTGGCGGGGTTGGCCCCCTCCTTGTCCACCTTGTTCACCGCGACCACGATCGGCACGTTGGCGGCCTGCGCGTGGTTGAGCGCCTCGATCGTCTGGGGCATCACGCCGTCGTCGGCCGCGACCACGAGGATCGCGATGTCCGTGACCTGCGCACCACGGGCACGCATGGCGGTGAACGCCTCGTGACCCGGGGTGTCGATGAACGTGATGGCCCGCTCGTTGCCCTCGTGCTCCTTGGTGACCTGGTAGGCACCGATGTGCTGGGTGATGCCGCCGGCCTCACCCGCGACGACGTCCGTGGACCGGATGGCGTCGAGGAGCTTGGTCTTGCCGTGGTCGACGTGACCCATGACGGTCACGACCGGCGGACGCGCCTGCAGGTCGTCGTCGCCCTCGGCCTCGAGCTCGGCGTCCAGGTCGATGTCGAAGGCCCCGAGCAGCTCGCGGTCCTCCTCCTCGGCCGACACCATCTCGATGACGTAGCCCAGCTCCTGGGCGAGCGCGCCGAACGTGTCCTCGTCGAGCGACTGCGTCGCGGTCGCCATCTCACCGAGGTGGAACAGCACCGTGACGAGCGCCGCCGGGTTGGCGTCGATCTTGTCGGCGAAGTCGTTCAGGGACGACCCGTGCCGCAGGCGGATGACGGTCGAGCCGTTGCCGCGCGGGACGCTGACGCCACCGAGCGACGGGGCCTGCATCGCCTCGAACTCCTGGCGCTTCGCACGCTTCGACTTCCGCCCGCGGACGGGACGACCGCCGGCGCGACCGAACGCACCCTGCGTGGAGCCGCGACCGGCACCACCGGGACGACCGCCGCCGCCGCCGGGACGACCGGCGAAACCACCGCCGCCGCCGGGCGCACCACCGCCGCCACCGGGACGACCGCCGAAGCCGCCACGACCGCCGCCGCCACCACCGCCGGGACGAGCACGAGCCGCCACGCGCGGTCCGCGCCCGGGTGCTCCTCGTCGGAGGGGCCGTACCGCGTGCCGCCCGGGGCGGTGGTGGGCCACGGGTCGCGCCACGTGACGGGCTCGCCCTCGGCACCCTCCGCGTCGACCGGCTCGCCGATCGCCGCCCAGTCGTCGGTGACGTCGTCGATCTCGACGCGCAGCATGAACTTCATCCGGTTCAGCCACGCCGCGAGCGCGACGGGCGTCTCGGTGACCAGCCAGGTCGCCTCACCGTCGTCGACGACGGCCGCGGCGTGCTCGACGTGCCCCTGCGGCGACAGCACGAGCAGCTCGGTCGACGTGCGCGGCGGCAGCGCCGCGACCTCCTGCGACGTGATGGAGTTCAGCCAGCTCAGCCGGTCGGGCCCGGCGACGCGCACGACGCCGAGGTTCGACTGGTCGACGACCGCGCCGCCGCGCGTGAGCGCACGCTGCTCGGCCGTCGGGTCGCCGTAGTGCCACGCGACGCCGGCGTCGGGACCGGACCCCGCGACGGCCCCGCGCCGCTGCAGCAGCGGGCTCGTGTGCCGCACGGCCTCGCCGTGCGCGGTCTGCTCGACGGCGTCGGCGGTCATGGCGTCAGCCCTCGCTCGCGTCGGCGCGGCTGAGCCGCGCGGAGGCGTACGACTGCATCGGCTGGCCGAAGGCCGCAAGGTCGTGCGCCCACATGAGGTCGCCCTGGACCAGCCCGTACAGACGCTTGCCCGCGGTCACCTCGGCACCCGTCGCGGTGCGGGCGATCAGGTCGCTCACCAGGTCGATGCGGCCCTTGCCGACCTCGCCGACGTAGACGGCGACGTGGCCCGACGGGTCGGACACGAGCAGCTCGACGGGGTGCTGGTCCGCTCCGAGCCCGTCCGGACGCTCGGGCGGGACACGCCAGTACCCGGACTCGGTCGACCACACGGGACCGGGTCCGTCCGACGCGACGGTGCCGGCGTCCGCGTCGAGCGACGCGGCGTCGTCCGGCGCGACGACGAGCCGGATCGTGGACGTGTACGAGAGGTACGGGCCGCCGTCGTGGTCGATCACGACCTCCTGCGTGAAGGCGGTCTCCTCGATCCCGGGGTAGCCGACGACCCCCTCGCCGGTCCAGGTGCCCACGAGCCACGCGAGCGGGTACACCTCGGGGGCCAGCCCCTCGGGCAGGACGAACGCCATGTCAGGCCTCTCGACGGATCAGCTCTGGCTCTTGAACAGCTTCCAGACGACGAGCCCGGCGACCCACGCGATCGCCAGGGTCGCCGCGACGAGCAGGCCGATGAAGACTCCCTCGAGCGCAGTCATGCACCGAATCCTAACGACGCGGCACGCCTACGCTGTTCCGGTGAGCAGCGGTGTGCGACCCCTCGTGATCAAGACCACGTCCGGCCTCGAGCGTCCGGAGGCGACGAACCAGGCGTTCACCGTCGCCGCAGCGGCCGTCGCGGCCGGTGCGGACGTCTCCCTGTGGCTGACCGGCGAGTCGGCGTGGTTCGCTCTCCCGGGCCGCGCGGACGACCTCGACCTGCCGCACGCGACGCCCCTCGCGGACCTCCTGGAGGTGATCCTCGAGGGCGGCGCGGTGACGGTCTGCACGCAGTGCGCGGCCCGGCGCGAGATCACCGAGGACGACGTCATCCCGGGCATCCGCGTCGCGGGCGCCGCGGTGTTCGTCGAGGAGACCCTGGCCCCCCAGGCCCAGGCCCTCGTCTACTGACCCTCGTCCACGCTCAGGCGCGGCGGAGGCGCAGGCCGAGCAGGTAGAGCTCGCAGCCGAGGCACAGGCCGAACGCCGCGTTGAGGAACGCCGCGACGAGCGCGACGGCGGCCGCGACCGGCACGGCGACGGCGACGCCCAGCGCGCCGAGCAGCACACCGACGCCCGTCACGAGCAGGCCGACGAGCTGCGCGAACCGCGGCGGCCGCGGGTCCT
>NZ_JAAXOY010000119.1 GCF_012396155.1 Cellulomonas septica
GGAGCCTGCCGGGCGCGTGCCGGCGCCCGCGGGGAGGGAGGGCCGGGCGGTGGGGGCACCCACCGCCCGGCCCTTCGCCTGCTCCGAGGCCGGCGGCGTCAGTAGCGCGTGTACCGCACCCAGTCGTAGGTCGCGGTGCGCTGGCCCGTGTACTGGAACGGGCCGAGCCAGTCGTCGACGCCGACGCCGGGCCAGAAGTTCATCATCACGCGCTGCGGGTGCGTCGGGAGCGGGCCACGGGACCCGTCCTCCTGGTGCACGAGGCGCCCGTCGACGAACCAGTTGATCGTCCCGCCGTCCCACCACTCGATCGCGTACTGGTGGTAGTCCGCGGCGGCGTCGAACCCGAGGTCGACGACGCTCTCGTGCCCGCCGACGCCGTTCGTGAAGTAGTTCGTCTGCATCTGGCGGGTGTTCTTGCCGAGGATCTCGACGTCGATCTCGTCCCAGGGCTGCCCGTCGCCCGGCCCGGTGTACGTGAAGAAGGACGTGACCGTGCCGGACCCGGCCGACGCCTTCATCCGCACCTCGAACCGCCCGTAGGAGAACAGGTCGTTCGACCGGACCTCGCCCGCCGCGTACGGACGCCCGGAGCAGCCCGCCGGGCACGGCGTCGTGTCGAGGTTGAGCCCGAGGACGCCCCCGCTGTGCCACGCGTGGTCCGCGCGCCAGCCGGCGTTGAACATGCTGCCGTTCGTCCAGCCGTCGGCCTTGTGCCAGCGACCGGTGTCGTACCAGGTGAGGTCGTCGTGAAACGAGTCACCGATGGCGGCGACCGCAGGTGTCGCCAGGGTCGGCGTGGCGGCGAGGCCGGCCACGACCGCTCCGACGAGCGTCCAGCGGCGGGCGGTGGGCAGACGGTGCGTCGTCGTTGATCGCATGCGTGCTCCTGAGAACGTCCCGCGGCCGCGCGGCCGCGGGGTCGGGGCGCCCGGACGGTCGCGGGGATGGCCCGCGTCGGCGCGCCGGACGCGTGGTGGTGACGGGGCGGCGGGTCGCCGCTCGCGGAGCGGACTGGAACCGGTTCCAGTCCTCCACTCTGCGCCCGGGGCGGGCGTCCGTCAACCGGACGGACACGGCGCGCGCGGCGGTGGGGCGGACGGCAGCCGGCGCATGACCGACAGGTGGGACGCCCGGCTCGACGGGGAATCGCCGGCGCAGCCGCCGGATTGCACCAGGCATGACCACCTACGGAATCATCGGCGCCGGCCACATCGGCAGCCAGGTCGCCCGCGCCGTCATCGGGCTCGGCCACGACGTCGTCATCGCCAACTCGCGCGGCCCGGAGACGCTCGACACCCTCGTCGCGGACCTCGGCCCGCGCGCACGCGCCGCCACCGCCGAGGACGCCGCCGCAGCCGCGGACGTCGCGGTCGTGACCGTGCCCCTGCGGGCGCTCGCCGACATCCCCGTCGAGCCGCTGGCCGGCAAGGTCGTGCTCGACACCAACAACTACTACTGGGAGCGCGACGGGCGCGTCGAGGCCCTCGACCGCGGCGAGAAGACGACCTCGGGCCTGCTCCAGGAGCACTTGCCGACGTCGAAGGTCGTCAAGGCGTTCAACCACATCGGCGCGGCCGACATCACGACCGACGGGCACCCGGCTGGGAGCGACGAGCGGCGTGCGCTCGCCACGTCGAGCGACCACCCCGAGGCCGTCGAGCACGTCACGGCCCTGTACGACGCGCTCGGGTTCGACACCGTCGACGTCTCGCCGCTGAGCGAGTCGTGGCGCGTCGAGCGCGACCGCCCCGCCTACGTCGTCCGCCAGAACCGCGCGGAGCTCGTCGAGAACCTCGCGAAGGCGCCGCGCACGATCTGAACGCACGCGCGAGCGGCTGCGGGGGAGAGCGTCGGCTGCGACCGGCGCCCTCCGCCGTGCAGGCCGCGCCCGCGCGACGCCGGTGCCGGGGGCGTCGGTGCTCGGGCGACCCCGGTGCTCGGGCGACCCCGGTGCTCGGGCGACGACGGTGCTGCTCGGGCGACGACGGTGCTCGGACGGCGCCGGTGCCCGGGCGACGACGGTGCTCGCCCGACATGACGAGAGCCGCCCCACCGGCGACGGCGGGACGGCTCTGACGACAGTGCGCCCGATAGGATTCGAACCTACGACCTTCTGCTCCGGAGGCAGACGCTCTATCCACTGAGCTACGGGCGCATGGCGCGCACACGGGTGTGCGGGCCGGAAGCGAGCGTCAGCGTATCAGCCCGTCAGGCCTCGCCGAGAAACGCGGACAGGTACCCCGACGTCTCCGCGACGGCGCGGCCGTCGTCCCCGGCGACGATCGCCTCGACCAGCCCGTCGTGCGCGTCGCCCCCGTGCGTGTCGCTCACGAAGTTGAACCGGATGTTCTCGCCGATCGCGTCGAGCAGGTTCTCGTACAGGGAGACGAGCACGGGGTTCGCGGCGGTCCGCACGATCGTGCGGTGCAGGTCGAGGTCGGTCACGACCATCTTGTCGAGGTCGCCGGCCTGGTAGGCAGCAGCCCGGGCGTCGCGCGCGTCGAGCAGCGCGGACGCGTCGGTCGCGGTCCGACGACGGGCGGCGAGCCGGGCGGCCTCGACCTCCAGCGCGCGGCGCACCTCGACGACGTCGCGTTGCCGCGCGTCGGCTATGTGCCGGCCCATCGTGACCGCGAGCTCCGAGCTCGACAGCACGTAGGTGCCCGACCCCTGACGGCGCTCGAGCAGCCCCGCGTGCACGAGCGACTGCACAGCCTCGCGGACGGTGTTGCGGCCGACCCCGAGCAGGTCGACGAGGGCGGGTTCGGGAGGGATGCGCGAGCCGACGGGCCACTCGCCCGAGGTGATGCGGCTGCGGAGCGCATCGACGGCGGTGTCGATGAGTCCGGGACGTCGCGCCATGCGTCAGGTCGCCTGTCCGTGCATGGGCGAAGTCAACACCGCCGGATGCGCCCACGCCACCGTTTCGGCTGGTCGGCGCGCCGCGTCGTGCGGCCCCTGAGCGGCGCGCGCGGGACGGGTGCGGGACCCGGACGCGCGTCCGGCCGTCGGCGGCGTTCCCCTACCCTTGACGGGTGACTCCCGCCCAGCTCTCCGAGGCCCTCCGGGCCGCTCTCGTGCACGCCGTCGACGACGGCACGTTCGCCCTCGACCCGGCCGCGATCCCCGCGACCGTGCACCTGGAGCGACCGCGGCAGCGCGAGCACGGCGACTGGGCGACCAACGTCGCGATGCAGCTCGCGAAGAAGGCCGGCACCAACCCGCGGGCGTTCGCGGAGGAGCTCGCGCGCCGGCTCGGAGACACGCCGGGTGTCGCGTCGGTCGACGTCGCCGGTCCCGGGTTCCTCAACATCCGCCTCGACGCGGCCGCGGCGGGCGAGCTCGCGCGCTCGATCGTCGAGCAGGGCGTCGAGTACGGCCACGGCGACGCGCTCGCGGGCGTGCGCCTCAACCTGGAGTTCGTGTCGGCGAACCCGACGGGCCCGCTGCACATCGGCGGCGTCCGCTGGGCGGCCGTCGGCGACAGCCTCGCGCGCGTGCTCGAGGCGGCCGGTGCGGACGTGACCCGCGAGTACTACTTCAACGACCACGGCGCGCAGATCGACCGGTTCGCGCGCTCGCTCGTCGCCCGCGCGCTCGGCCAGGCCGCGCCGGAGGACGGGTACGGCGGCTCGTACATCACCGACATCGCCGAGCAGGTCGTCGCCGACGCGCTCGCCGCGGGTGAGCCCGACCCGCGCACGCTCCCGCTCGACGAGGCGACCGAGGCGTTCCGCGCGCGCGGCGTCGACCTGATGTTCGCCGAGATCAAGCAGTCGCTGCACGACTTCGGCGTCGACTTCGACGTGTACTTCCACGAGGACACGCTGCACGAGTCCGGTGCCGTCGAGCGGGCCGTCGAGCGGCTCCGCCAGGGCGGGCACGTCTTCGAGCAGGACGGCGCCGTCTGGCTGCGCACGACCGACTTCGGCGACGACAAGGACCGCGTCGTCATCAAGTCCGACGGCGAGGGTGCCTACATCTCGGGCGACATCGCGTACTACCTCGACAAGCGCGAGCGCGGCTTCGACCGCGTCGTCATCATGCTCGGCGCCGACCACCACGGGTACATCGGCCGCATGATGGCGGTGTGCGCGGCGTTCGGGGACACCCCGCACGTCAACCTCGAGATCCTCATCGGGCAGCTCGTCAACCTGGTGAAGGACGGCGAGCCGGTCCGCATGTCGAAGCGTGCGGGCACCGTCCTGACGATCGAGGACCTCGTCGACGCGGTCGGCGTGGACGCGGCGCGGTACTCGCTCGCGCGCTCGTCGGCGGACTCGTCGATCGACCTCGACCTCGACCTGCTGGCGTCGGCGAAGAACGAGAACCCCGTCTACTACGTGCAGTACGCACACGCGCGCACGGTCAACGTGGGCCGCAACGCGGCCGACGCGGGCGTGCGCAAGGAGGACGGCTTCGACGCGTCGCTGCTCGACCACGAGTCGGAGTCGGTGCTGCTGGGTCGCCTGGCCGAGCTGCCGCGCGTCATCAACCAGGCCGCCGAGCTGCGCGAGCCGCACCGCGTGGCGCGCTACCTGGAGGAGCTCGCCGGGTCGTACCACAAGTGGTACGACCAGCGCCGGGTCACGCCGTGGGGCGACGAGGAGGTCACGGACGTGCACCGCACGCGGCTGTGGCTCAACGACGCGACGCGTCAGGTGCTCGCGAACGGCCTGGGCCTGCTGGGCGTGAGCGCGCCGGAGCGGATGTGACCGGCGCGGCCCCGCAGCCGTCCGCGCACCTGCACGACGCCGCGACGGTCGTCCCGGGAGAGCCGTGGTCGACGGGTGTCGCGCGCGGTGACGACGGTGCCGTGCGCGTCGCCGGCGTCGACGTCCGGGACCTCGCGGCGGAGCACGGGACCCCGGCGTACGTCCTCGACGAGCAGGACCTGCGCACGCGGGCCCGCACGTACCGGCGTGCGTTCGCCGAGGCGTTCGCGCAGGTCGGCGCCGAGGTCGACGTGTATTACGCCGGCAAGGCGTTCCTGTCCGTCGCGGTCGCGCGCTGGGTGCACGAGGAGGGCCTGCGCGTCGACACCGCGTCGGGCGGTGAGCTCGCGGTCGCGCTGCGCGCGGGCGTGCCCGGCGCGGACATCGGCCTGCACGGCAACAACAAGTCCGACGACGAGCTCGCGGCCGCGCTCGACGCGGGCGTCGGCCGGATCATCGTCGACTCGCTCGTCGAGATCGAGCGGCTGGCGGACCTCGTCGCGGCCCGCGGCGGCGGCCCCGCGCCCGTGATGGTGCGCGTCACGACGGGCGTGCACGCGGGCGGCCACGAGTACATCTCGACCGCGCACGAGGACCAGAAGTTCGGGCTGTCGCTCGCGCCCACGCGGGGGACCGCGGACACGGTCGCCGACGCCGACGACGACAGCCCGGCGATGACCGCGCTCCTCGCGGTGCTGGCCCGCCCGGAGCTGCGGCTGCTCGGCATCCACTCGCACATCGGCTCGCAGATCCTCGACCCGTCGGGGTTCGCGGTCGCCGCCCGGTCGGTGCTCGCGCTGCGCGCGCGACTCGCGCGGCGCGCGGGCGTGCTCGTCGAGGAGGTCGACCTCGGCGGCGGCTACGGCATCGCCTACCTGCCGGGCGAGGTCGCGCTCGACCCCGACCGCATCGCCAAGGAGATCGCCGCGTCGGTCGCCGACAGCGCCGCCGAGGTGGGCACCGACGTGCCGCGGTTATCGATCGAGCCGGGCCGCGCGATCGTCGGGCCGGCAGGGCTCACGCTCTACACCGTCGGGACCGTCAAGCCCGTGCGCGTCGACGAGGGCCTGACCCGGCTGTACGTGTCCGTCGACGGGGGCATGAGCGACAACATCCGCCCCGCGCTGTACGGGGCGCGGTACCACGCGGAGGTCGTCGGGCGGCTGTCGACTGCGGACCGGGTCCTGGCGCGCGTCGTCGGGAAGCACTGCGAGAGCGGCGACATCGTCGTGCACGAGGTGCTGCTGCCGGGCGACGTGCGCGCGGGCGACCTCCTCGCGGTCGCGGCGACGGGTGCCTACGGGCGCTCGATGGCGTCGAACTACAACCTGCTCACCCGCCCGCCGGTGGTCGCGGTGGCCGACGGCGCCTCACGCGTCCTGGTCCGCCGCGAGACGGTCGCCGACCTCCTGTCCCTCGACACGGACGCCTGACGCCGGTCGCTCGCGCCGACCCGGTGCTCGTGACCGCACGGACGGCGCTCCCGGTACCCAGGACCGGGTCGGTCCGCTGCGGGGCCCACCACACGGTGTGGACGCCGTCCCGCCCGGTGCACGCCCGGCTCTATCCTGGGCCGCGTCACCGCCCGACCCCGGTGCCGGTCACGGCCCGCGGACGCGGCGCGGGGTGACACCCACCGACCGAGAGGCCGTCCCCGTGGTCCTGCCGCCCGACCCCCGCCCGTCCCTGCGCGTCGCCGTCCTCGGCTGCGGCGTCGTCGGCACGGAGGTCGTCCGGCTCCTCTCGACGCAGGCCGACGACCTCGCCGCCCGCGTCGGCGCCCGCCTCGAGCTCGTCGGTGTGGCGGTCCGCGACGTCGACGCGGAGCGTGACCCCGCCGTCGACCGCACGCTGCTCACCGCGGACGGCACGTCGCTCGTCGAGAAGGCCGACGTCGTCGTCGAGGTCATGGGCGGCATCGAGCCCGCGCGCGGCCTGCTCCTGCACGCGATCGAGCACGGCGCGTCGGTCGTGACCGCCAACAAGGCGCTGCTCGCGCAGGACGGCCCGACGCTCTACGCCGCCGCCGACGCCGCGGGCACCGACCTCTACTTCGAGGCCGCCGTCGCGGGCGCCATCCCGATCGTCCGCCCGGTGCGCGAGTCGCTCGCGGGCGACCACGTGCGCCGCGTGCTCGGCATCGTCAACGGCACGACGAACTACGTGCTCGACCGCATGACGACCGAGGGCCTCGACCTCGACCAGGCGGTCAAGGAGGCGCAGGCGCTCGGCTACGCGGAGGCCGACCCGACGGCCGACGTCGAGGGCTACGACGCCGCCGCGAAGGCCGCGATCCTCGCGTCGCTCGCGTTCCACACGCGCGTCGCGCTCGACGACGTGCACCGTGAGGGCATCTCCGCGGTGACCGCGCAGGACGTCGAGTGGGCCGCCCGCACGGGCCACGTCATCAAGCTGCTCGCGATCGCCGAGCGCGGCGAGACCGCCGACGGCACGGCGGGGGTCCAGGTGCGCGTGCACCCCGCGTTGCTGCCCGCCGACCACCCGCTCGCGGGTGTGCGCGGCGCGTTCAACGCGGTGTTCGTCGAGGCCGAGGCCGCGGGCGAGCTCATGTTCTACGGCCGCGGCGCGGGCGGCGTGCCCACCGCGTCGGCCGTGCTCGGTGACGTCGTCTCGGTCGCGCGGCACCGCGTGCTCGGCGGCAAGGGC
>NZ_JAAXOY010000012.1 GCF_012396155.1 Cellulomonas septica
CACGCCGGGAGGACGCCGTGCGCCCGACCGGGGGAACGGCCGGCGCGGCCCGCGCGCGGTGCCGCGTCAGCGCGGTGGGAAACCGCGCCAGGGGCCGGGCACGGTCAGCCGGAACCGCAGCGCGAGCACCCGCAGCACGAAGATCAGCAGCACCGCGGCGGTGATGGTCGCACCGTCGAGCGCGTCCCACTCCCACAGGAAGACGGTGAGCGTGGCACCGAGCAGCGCGGGCACCGCGTAGAGCTGCCGGTGGTGCAGGACGACGGGCACCTCGCCCGTGAGCAGGTCGCGCAGCACTCCCCCGCCGACTCCCGTCATGACCCCGACCAGCACGGCGGCCATCGCGGTCGTCCCGAGCTCGAGGCCCTTGATGGTCCCGACGACGGTGAACACCGCGAGCGCACCGGCGTCCAGCACGACGATGACGCGTCGCGCGCGTTCGAGCCGGGGGTGGAAGAAGTACATGGTGAGCGCGCCGACGACGGCCGTGACGACCAGGCGCCAGTCGGAGATGCCGACGGGCGGGACCGCGCCGATCAGCACGTCGCGCAGCATGCCGCCGCCGAGACCGGCGGCCCAGCCCAGGACGAGGATGCCGAACACGTCGAACTGCTTGCGCACCGCGGCGAGGGCCCCGGACATCGCGCCGACGAACACGCCGAGGATCTCGAGCAGCGGCTCGTAAGGCAGGTCGGCGATCACGGGACGTCATCCTGGCAGGCGGGCGCACCGCCGGGTCGGGACCCGCGGCTCACGCGGGCACGTCCGGCGGCCGCAGCGGTCCGGCGTGCGGGCCGTGCGTCGCGGTGCGGCCGAGGCGGGCGGCGAACCGCGCGCGCCGCGCCGACGCGTGCTGCCACACCGTCTGCTGGACGACGAGCGTGAGCCAGCCCGCGACGGCCATGCCGGTGATGTTCACGACGAGCTGCAGCGCGCTGCCCGTGATCTCGTGCGGGACGCCGAACGCGACGCCGAGCGCGAGGTTGCCCGCGGCGGGAACCGTCGTGACCGAGATGAAGACGCCCGTCAGCCCGCCGACCCGCGACGACGTGAGCGACAGCACGCCTGCAGCGCCCGCGATGACGGCCACGACGATCGACCAGCGGTCGGGCCGGTAGATGAAGTCGGTCCCGGGACGCGGCCCGGTCACGTCGTCGAGCGTCACCCAGCCGGCGCCGCGCAGCACGAGCGCCGCGACCGCGGTGAGCCCGATCGCGACGATGAAGCCGACGAGCAGCGCGAGCGCCGCGCGCCGCAGCAGGCGCCAGCGCCGCCGGACGAGCGCGACTCCCAGGGCCGCGACCGCGCCGAACTCCGGGCCCAGGACCATCGCGCCGATGACGAGGACCTGCGAGTCGACGATGATCGCGATGCTCGCGAGGAGCGTCGCGAGCGTCATGAAGCTGAGGAACGTCCACGTGAGCTCGGTGTCGTCGTAGGCGCGCAGCACGACCTGCGGCCAGACCACGGAGTCGGCGCTCGCGCCCGGCGCGAGCCGCTCGGCCTCCCAGCCGGCGCGCGACACCCACGTGTCGACGGGCGTGAGCTGGACGGTCCCGACCTGCTGGACGTCGAGCGCGAGGAGCCGCTCGATCACGTCGTCCGCGGCCTCGCGCGCGACGTCGGCGGTGACCACGTCGCCCTCGGGGCGCAGCGCCGTGCCGGTGCCCACGACGAGGGCGGACACCGCCGGGTCGTCGCGCAGCACGTCGAGCACAGCACCCGTGAGGTCGGTCGGGACGGTGACCCGCAGCTGCAGCACGGCGCCAGTCTGGCGCGGTGCGGGTACGCGTCCGGTGCGCCACGCGGAGGCGCGGGCGCATCAGCGCGGCCGCGGCGGAAGGGCGTGCAGGACCACGTCGTGCACACCGGCGTCCGCGAGCGTGAAGGTGAGGAACGTGCACGCGGGCTGACGGCGACGGTCGGTGGGCGACCCGGGGTTGAGCAGGCGCAGGCCGCCGGGCGTCGTGGAGTCCCACGGGATGTGGGAGTGCCCGAACACGAGCAGGTCGAGGTCGGGGAACGCCGCGTCGCACCGCCGTTCCCGGCCCGTGGCCGCACCGGTCTCGTGCACGACGCCCAGACGCACCCCGGCGACGGTGGCCCGCGCGACCTCGGGCACGCGCGCCCGGACGTCGGGGCCGTCGTTGTTGCCGTGGCACGCGAGCAGCGAGCGCGACCGTGCGGTGAGCGCGTCGACGGTCGCGGCGAGCTCGGCGCGCGTGCGTGCGACCTCGCTCTCGGCCTCGACCATGCGCGGCGTGGTGATCGCCGGCTTCTGGTCGTCGGTCGTGTCGTCCTTCTTCGTGGTCTGGTCGCTCACGCGTTCCACCCCGCCTTCACGGCCTCGAGGTCCTCGTGCACGTTCTCGATCGCGCGGTCGGGCGTCGGGGGCGACCCGCGCTTGACCAGCCGGATCCCGATCAGCGCCAGGATGATCGTCACGATCAGCAGGAACACCGTGACGATGAGCGCCGCGAGCCACGCGTCCATGACCGTCGCGAGGCCGAGGATCGCGGTCGTGATCGCGGCGGCCAGGACGTAGAGCGCGAGGATCCCGGCGGCGGCCAGGAGGCCTGCCCCGATCCCGAGCTGCTGCGCCTTGGCCTGGATCTCGGCCTTCGCGAGGTCGAGCTCGGCGCGGACCAACCGGGACGTCTGCTCGCTCAGGTCGCTCACGAGCTGACCGATGCTCCGGGGCTCGCCCGTCGGTCCTGGCTGCGTGGTCATGGTGACGCCCTCTCGTCGCTCGTCCCCCGGCGTCCTGTGACCGGGACTCCCAGTGTGCAAGCGCAGGTCGCGGGCCGCATCCGTGCGGCGACACCGAGCCGGCGCGCGGACCGGGTCCGGAGCGGCGTGGAGGTCAGTCGGACCAGGGGTGGACCTGCTCCTCGGCGGGGTGCGACACCTCGTGCGCGCGGGTCACGCTGACCGCGGGACCCTTCGGCAGCCGCGATCGTGCCCAGGCGGCGAGGCCGCCGGCGACGATGATGAGCGCGGCGCCGACGAGGAGTGCCGCGAGCCACAGCTCGACGGCGTGCGCGAGGCCGACGACCGCGGCGGTGATGAACAGCGCGAGGCCGAAGAACGTGAGCAGCGCGGCGGCGCCGAACCCGATGGCGGACGGGCGGACCTGCACGGCGCGTGCGCGCACGCTCGCGCTGACGGCGTCGATCTCGGCCTGGATCGCCTCGCGGACCCGGTCCTCCGCCTGCCCGATCTTCTCGCGGGCGATGTCGGCGAACGGTTCGGTGAAGCGCTCGAAGAACGGCTTGCGCGGGCGCTCGGGTCCGGTGCTGCTCACGGGTTCCTCCGTCGGGGGGACAGTGCGGTGCGTGTCCCAGCCTAGGCGGGAGCGAGGGCGTCGGCCGGGATCATCGGCCCAGGTCATACCGCCCGGAGATGCACGAAGGCCCCCTGGTGATCCAGGGGGCCTTCGTCGCGGTGGCTCCGACCGGCGTCGATCCGGTGACCTTTCGATTTTCAGTCGAACGCTCTACCAACTGAGCTACAGAGCCTTGGAACGAGAACGCCGGTCCGAGGACCGGCGCTTCGAGCGACCCCGACGGGACTTGAACCCGCGACCTCCGCCGTGACAGGGCGGCGCGCTAACCAACTGCGCTACGGGGCCTTGGTGGAACAAGGCCTTGCTGTACTGCTTCACTGCACCTGCTCGTACCCCCAACGGGATTCGAACCCGTGCTACCGCCGTGAAAGGGCGGGGTCCTAGGCCGCTAGACGATGGGGGCGTGTCCCGCCCCTGACGACGAGGCGCCGGATGACCGGAGACGAGCATACGGGAGCGGGGGCCCGAACTCCAAAAGCGCTGCCAACGCGGGCCGTCGCCGGGGGACCGCAGCGCGGTGAGCAGGCAGGATGGTGCCGTGGTGGAGATGTCGCGCGACGAGTTCGAGGACGCGGTCCGTGACGCGCTCGACGAGATCCCGCCCGAGCTGGCCCGGTTGATCGACAACGTCGTGGTGCTCGTCGAGGACGAGGGGCCGCCGGACGAGCCCGAGCTGCTCGGGCTCTACGAGGGCACGCCGCTCACCGAGCGCGGCGAGTGGTGGGCCGCCGGGTCCCTGCCCGACCGCATCACGATCTACCGCAACCCGACGCTCGCGATCTGCGAGGACCGCGACGAGGTCGTCGAGGAGGTCGCGGTGACCGTCGTGCACGAGGTCGCGCACCACTTCGGCATCGACGACGACCGGCTGCACGAGCTCGGCTGGGGCTGACCGCGCGACGGCCTGCGGGGTCGGCGCGGTCGCCGGCCGGGTGTCGCCGGCGGCGGCTAGGGTCGGCGCATGGTCGCCGTCGGGATCGTGCTGCTGCCCCAGGACCGCTGGTCACGTGCGAAGGCGCGGTGGCAGCAGGCGGAGGAGTGGGGCTTCGACCACGCGTGGACGTACGACCACCTGGCGTGGCGCACGCTCGCCGACGGGCCGTGGTTCGCGACCGTCCCGCTGCTGTCCGCCGCCGCGGCGGTCACCGAGCGGATCCAGCTCGGCACGTTCGTCGCGTCGCCGAACTTCCGGCACCCGGTCCCCTTCGCGAAGGACGTGCTCGGGCTCGACGACGTGTCGGGCGGGCGGTTCCTGCTCGGGATCGGCGCGGGCGGCGAGGGGTTCGACGCGGCCGTGACGGGGGAGCCGTGGTCGCGCGCCGAGCGCACCCGCCGGTACGAGGAGTTCGTGGGGCTGCTGGACCGGCTGCTCACGCAGCCGTCGACCGAGTTCACGGGCGAGTTCTACGAGGCGCACGACGCGCGCATGATCCCCGGGACGATCGCGTCGCCGCGCGTGCCGTTCCTCATGGCGGCGGCCGGGCCGCGCACGATGGCGCTCGCCGCACGGCTCGGGCAGGGGTGGGTCACGTACGGGCCGACGTACGACACCGAGGGCGCCGAGGGCGACCCCGCGGGTGCGCAGGAGCGGTGGTGGAGCGGGCTCGCGGACGTGTCGGCGCAGATGGACGCGGTCGAGGCCGCGCACGGGCGCGACGGCATCGCGTCGCCGCGTCTGCGCCGGTACCTGAGCCTCGACGGTGCGCCCGTGTTCTCGCTGACGTCGCTCGACCTGGCCGTCGAGGGTGTCGAGCGCGCGGCCGCGCTCGGGTTCACCGACGTGATCGTGCACTGGCCGCGGCCCGACGACGGTGTCTACGCGGGGAGCGAGAAGGTCCTCGAGGCGTTCGCGGCGCGGCTCCCCGAGCTCCAGGCGCTGCCGGTCGCGCGGCGCTGACCTCCGTCGTGCCGGGCGTCAGTGCGCCTGGCGGGCCTCCCACGCGCTCGCGACCATGTCGCGGAGGGTGTGGGTCATGCGCCAGCCGAGGTCGCGCGCGGCGGCCTCGCCGGACGCCACGATGCGGGCCGGGTCGCCCGGGCGGCGCGGCGCGACCTCGGGCTCGAAGGCGATCCCCGTGACGTCGGCCATCGCGGTCATGATCTGGCGCACCGAGACGCCGTCGCCCGAGCCGAGGTTGTAGACGGGCTGGAGCGGGCTGCCGTCGGCGAGCGCGCGGGCGGCAGCGACGTGGGCGTCGGCGAGGTCGGCGACGTGGATGTAGTCGCGGACGCAGGTGCCGTCGGACGTGGGGTAGTCGGTGCCGTTGATGCGCGGCGTGCGGCCGGACGTCAGGGCGTCGAGGACCAGCGGGAACAGGTTGTGCGGGCTGGTGTCGTAGAGGTCGGGCGTGCCGGAGCCGACGACGTTGAAGTACCGCAGCGACGTGTGGCGCAGCCCGGTCGCGACGCCCTGGTCGCGCAGCAGCCACTCGCCGACGAGCTTGGACTCGCCGTAGGGCGACTCGGGGCGGGTCGCGGTCTCCTCGGTGACGAGGTCGACGTCGGGGGTGCCGTAGACGGCGGCCGACGACGAGAAGACGATCGCGCCGACACCCTGGGCGGCCATGGCGTCGAGCAGGTGCGCGGTGCCGGTGACGTTCTGCGCGTAGGTGTGCAGCGGGCGCTGCACCGACACCCCCGCGTACTTGAAGCCGGCGAGGTGGACGACGCCCTCGACCGCGTGCTCGGCCAGCGCGCGGGAGACGATCTCGGTGTCGAGGACCGAGCCCTCGACGAACGCGACGTCGTCGGGCACGAAGCCGCGGTGGCCGCTCGACAGGTCGTCGAGGACGACGGGCGGGATGCCCGCCTGCTGGAAGGCCCGCACCACGTGCGACCCGATGTACCCGGCACCACCCGTCACCATCCACGTCATGCGGCCCAGGCTAGCGCACGCATGTTGATCTGTGTTCGATCCTGGTGAAATCTGATTGGAAATTGGTCGGTCGCCGGTGCATCCAGACGCGCCTCTCGCGGGGAAGAGGTCGCGTACTGCTGCATCCGTCCGGTGGCGCCGGAACGAATACTCAGTACGCTGACCATTCCGCCGGGGGCCGTGCCCACGATCACCCGCGGTTCGCACCGAAGAAACCGGGAGGGCACGTGGACGAGGGCGACCTTGCCGTCGCCGGCGGGAGCCTGCGCTCGACCGCCGAGCTGGCACAGGCGGTGGAGGACGTCACCGCCCGGGCCGACGCCGCCCTGCGGGACCTCCTCGTGGAGCGCGCCGCGCGCGCCGGCCGGCACGCCGTCCGCACCGTCGTCGTGAGCCTCCGTGCCGGCCCTCTGCGGGCCACCCGACGGCCCGTCCGTCGGCCTCGGGGCGCGTCGCCGCGCGTGCGGCTACGGTGACCGGATGGGCCCCCTGCACACCTACGCGATCGACGTGACCTGGACCGGCGCCGGGACGCGCGGCACCGCGAGCTACACGTCCTACTCCCGGGACCACGACGTGCAGATCGGGTCCAAGCCGCCGCTCCCGGGGTCGTCCGACCCGGCGTTCCGCGGGGACCCGGGCCGCTACTCGCCCGAGGAGCTGTTCGTCGCGTCGATCGCGCAGTGCCACATGCTGTGGTTCCTGCACCTCGCGGCCGTCGAGGGCGTCGTCGTGGTCGCGTACCGCGACGAGGCGGTCGGCACCATGCGGGTCGAGGCCGCGGGCCACGGCCAGTTCACCGAGGTCGTGCTGCGACCCCGCGTGACCGTCGCGCACGGACGCCACCTCCCCGACGGTTCGCCCGTCACCGACGAGGTGCTCGGACGCCTTCACCACGCGACACACGAGCACTGCTTCATCGCCCGCTCGGTCAACTTCCCGGTCCGCCACGAGCCGACGACCGTCCGGTTCGCACCGGCCCCGACGACGGCAGCGTCGACCGACTCCGCCGTCCCCGCCGCACCCCGTGCGACGCCGGGCATCTGACGGACGTCGCCGACCGCTCCAGCTCCGGGACGCCGCTGAGCGCACAGGCTGCCGCACGTCGCCGACCACGCCGGCTGACGCCCCTCGCCGACAAGGCCGGCGGACGCCCGTCGCCGACCAAGCCGGCTGACGCCGGTCGCCGTCGCCTCCGCGAGCGGCAGGCGGCGGGACGACGACGTCCGTCAGGCGCTCGCGCGCTCGCGCTCCTGATCGACCTCGGCCTCGAGCACCTCGGCGAGGAACCGTCCCGTGTGGCTCGCCGCGACGCCCGCCACGTGCTCCGGGGTGCCCTCGGCGACGACCGTGCCGCCACCGCTGCCGCCCTCGGGGCCCATGTCGACGATCCAGTCGGCGTTCTTGATGACGTCGAGGTTGTGCTCGATCACGATGACGCTGTTGCCCTTGTCGACGAGCGACTGCAGCACGCCGAGCAGCTTGCGGATGTCCTCGAAGTGCAGACCGGTGGTCGGCTCGTCGAGCACGTAGATCGTCCGGCCGGTCGAGCGCCGCTGGAGCTCCGCGGCGAGCTTGACGCGCTGCGCCTCACCACCGGACAGCGTGGGCGCGGGCTGCCCGAGCCGCACGTAGCCCAGACCCACGTCGACGAGCGTCCGCAGGTGCCGGGAGATCGCCGGGACGGCGGCGAAGAACTCCGCGGCCTCCTCGATCGGCATCGCGAGCACGTCGGCGACGGTCTTGCCCTTGAAGTGCACCTCGAGCGTCTCGCGGTTGTAGCGCGCGCCGTGGCACACCTCGCACGGGACGTAGACGTCCGGGAGGAAGTTCATCTCGATCTTGAGCGTGCCGTCGCCGGAGCACGCCTCGCAGCGGCCGCCCTTGACGTTGAACGAGAACCGGCCGGGCGTGTAGCCGCGGACCTTGGCCTCGGTCGTCTCGGCGAACAGCCGGCGGACGTGGTCCCAGACACCGGTGTACGTCGCGGGGTTCGACCGCGGCGTCCGGCCGATCGGGCCCTGGTCGACGTGCACGACCTTGTCGAGGTGCTCGAGCCCGGTGACGCGCTTGTGCCGTCCGGCGACCTGACGGGCGCCGTTGAGCTCGTTGGCGAGGACCGTGTAGAGGATCGAGTTGACGAGCGTCGACTTGCCCGAGCCCGAGACGCCGGTGACGGCGGTCAGCGTGCCCAGCGGGAACGACACGTCGATGCCCTGCAGGTTGTGCTCGCGTGCGCCGACGACGGTGAGCTGCCGGTCCCGGTCGACCTTGCGACGCTCGACGGGCATCGGGATCGACCGGCGGCCCGACAGGTAGGCGCCGGTGACCGACTCCTTGGCCTTCAGCAGACCGGTGAAGTCGCCGGAGTGCACGACGCGGCCGCCGTGCTCGCCGGCGCCCGGGCCGATGTCGACGATCCAGTCGGCGGTGCGGATCGTGTCCTCGTCGTGCTCGACGACGATGAGCGTGTTGCCCAGGTCGCGCAGGCGCGTGAGCGTGTCGATGAGCCGGCGGTTGTCGCGCTGGTGGAGACCGATGCTCGGCTCGTCGAGGACGTACAGCACGCCGACCAGGCCGGACCCGATCTGGGTCGCGAGGCGGATGCGCTGGGCCTCACCGCCGGACAGCGTCGCCGCCGGGCGCGTGAGGGACAGGTAGTCGAGGCCGACGTCGAGCAGGAAGCCGAGACGCGCCTGGATCTCCTTGAGGACCTGCGCCGCGATCGCCCGCTCGCGCTCGCCGAGCTCGAGCGCGTCGAGGAACGTCCGGGCCTCCCGGATGGGGAGGGTGCAGACGTCGGCGATCGACTTGCCGCCGACGCGGACCGCGAGCACCTCGGGCTTGAGGCGTGCGCCCTTGCAGACCGGGCACGGGACCTCGCGCATGAAGGCCTCGTACTTCTCCTTGCTCCAGTCCGACTCCGTCTCGGAGTGGCGGCGCTCGAGGAACGTCACGACCCCCTCGAACCCGGTGGAGTACGACCGCTCGCGTCCCCAGCGGTTCTTGTAGCGGACCTTCACCTCGTGGTTCTGGCCGTACAGCACCGCGTCCTTCGCACGCTTCGGCAGCGCGCGCCACGGGACGCTCGTCGAGAAGCCCATGTCCTGGGCGAGCGCGCCGAGCACGCGCGCGAAGTACTCGCTCGAGATCTGCGCCCACGGCGCGACGGCGCCCTCGTCGAGCGAGAGGTCCTCGTCCGGGACGATGAGGTCGGGGTCGACCTCGAGCCGGGACCCGATGCCCGTGCACTCGGGGCACGCGCCGTACGGCGCGTTGAACGAGAAGGTGCGCGGCTCGATCTCGTCGAGCGCGAGCACGTGGTCGTTGGGGCACGCGCGGTTCTCGGAGAAGCGACGCTCGCGGTGCGGGTCGTCCGGGTCGGCGTCGACGAGCTCGACGACCAGCAGACCGCCGGCGAGGCCGAGCGCGGTCTCGACCGAGTCCGTCAGGCGGCGCTGCACCCCCTCGCGCGACACCAGACGGTCGACGACGACCTCGATGTCGTGCTTGAGCTTCTTCTCGAGCGTCGGCGGCTCCGTGAGCTGGACGACCTCGCCGTCGACGCGCGCCCGTGAGAAGCCCTTGCCCTGGAGCTCCTTGAAGAGGTCGGCGTACTCGCCCTTGCGACCGCGGACGACGGGCGCGAGCACCTGGTACCGCGTGCCCTCCGGCAGCTCGAGCAGCCGGTCGACGATCTGCTGGGGCGTCTGCGCGGTCACGCGCTCGCCGCACTCGGGGCAGTACTGCGTGCCCGCGCGCGCGAAGAGCAGACGCAGGTAGTCGTAGACCTCGGTGATGGTGCCGACCGTCGACCGCGGGTTCCGGTTGGTCGACTTCTGGTCGATCGACACCGCGGGCGACAGGCCCTCGATGAAGTCGACGTCGGGCTTGTCCATCTGCCCGAGGAACTGGCGCGCGTACGCGGACAGCGACTCGACGTACCGCCGCTGCCCCTCCGCGAAGATGGTGTCGAACGCGAGCGACGACTTCCCCGAGCCCGACAGACCCGTGAACACGATGAGCTTGTCGCGCGGGAGGTCGAGGTCGACGTTGCGGAGGTTGTGCTCGCGGGCGCCCTGCACCACCAGACGATCGTTCACGGCGGGAAGTCTACGTCGCCCCACCGACACGTCGCACACGTGTTCGACCGCAGCGAACAGGCACGCACCCCGTCGCGCCCGGCACGATGGGCTCCATGACGTACACCGGCGACGTGCGGCCCGGCGGCCCGGCGGACGTGCGGGTGCTCGACGAGGTCGAGATCCGCAAGGTCAGCGTCGGGCCCACCGACAACGACACGTACCTGCTCACGTGCCGCCGTCAGCACGCCCAGCTGCTGGTCGACGCCGCGGACGAGCCCGACCGACTGCTCGCGCTCGTCCGCGAGGGCTCGGGCGCGGCGCGCCTCGACACGGTCGTGACGACGCACCGGCACCCCGACCACCACCGGGCGCTCGCGTCGGTCGTCGCCGTGACGGGCGCGACGGTGGCGGCGGGGGCCGCGGATGCGGCGGAGATCACAGCGGCCACGGGCGTCCCCGTCGACCGCGCCCTCCGCGACGGCGACGTCGTCCTGGTCGGTCACGTCACGCTCGAGGTCGTCGCGCTGCGCGGTCACACCGACGGTTCCGTCGCGCTCGTCTACCGCGAGCCCGAGCGGGTGTCCGAGGCCGAGGCGGTCCCCGGTCGCGCGCACGTCTTCACCGGCGACTCGCTCTTCCCCGGCGGCATCGGCAACACCGGCGGTGACCCTGCACGCTTCGACCGGCTGCTGACGGACGTCACGTCGCGGCTGTTCGACCGGCTCGACGACGACACGTGGGTCTACCCCGGCCACGGCCGCGACACGACGCTGGGCGCCGAGCGTCCGTACCTCGCCGCGTGGCGCGACCGCGGCTGGTGACGGCGGGCAGTCCCGTGCCGAGCACGGGCTCCGCTCAGTCCTCGAGCGGTCCCAGCACGGACGACGCGACCGTCGCGTGCGCCGACTCGTCGTCGGACGGGTGGAACATCCCCGCGAGCACGTCGCGGTAGAGCCGTGCGAGCTCGCTCCCCGTGAAGTACGAGCCGCCGCCCGACACGCGGATCGCGAGGTCGACGACCGTGCGCGCCGTCTCGGTCGCCCGCACCTTGAGCCCGACGAGCTGCGCGAACCACCGGGCGCCGTGCTCGGCCTGCTCGTCGACGTCGCGCGCGAGGGCGAACACCTGCAGCTCGGCGCCGTCCTGGGCGAGGGCCGCGTCGGCGACCTTCCAGCGGATGTCCGGGTCCTGCGAGTAGGCGCGCCCGTCGTACTTCATCGACGTGCGACGGCGCGTCGCGGCGACGCCGAGCTCGAGCGCGCGACGCCCGATCCCGGTGTAGACGGCGGCGAGCAGGATCTCGAACACCGCGAAGAGCGCGAAGACGAACGGGTCGCCGCTCGGACCGGGCGGCAGCCGCCGGTAGACGCGGTCCGCGGGCGCGAGCGCGCCGTCGAGCACGGTCGTCGCCGACTGCGTGGCGCGCATGCCGAGCGTGTCCCAGTCGTCTTTCGCGGTCGTGCCGCCGTCCTCGCGGGCCACCACCCCGTGCACCAGACGCGGGTCGTCCGGGTCGCCGTCGTCGAGCCCGAAGGTCGCCAGACGTGTCCACACCGGCGAGAGCGACGTGAAGATCTTGGTGCCGTAGTAGCGGTAGCCGCCGTCGGGCTGCCGCTCGGCACGCGTCCGTGACCCGAACATCACGAGGTCGTTGCCCGCCTCGGAGTTGCCGAACGCGAACACCTCCCCCGCCGCGGCGTCGGTCAGGACGAACGCGAACGCGTCGTCGCCCCGCTCGACGAGCAGCGCCGCGAGGCCCGTGACCACGAGATGCATGTTGACCGCGAGAGCGGTCGCCGGCGCCGCCGCCGCGAGGCGGACCTGCTCGCGCGCGACCTCCTCGAGCGACAGGCCCGCCCCGCCGAGCCGCTCGGGCACGAACGCCGCGAGGTAGCCGGCCGCGCGCAGGTCCTCGAGGTCGTCGTGCGGGAAGGTGTTGCCGCGGTCGTGCCCCGGCGCGCGCTCCCGGACGCGGTCGAGCAGGTCGTCGGTCAGGAGCGTGCGGAGCGTGCGGGCCATGCGGCCACTCTGCCACCGTCCGGCGGACCCACCGACCGTCGGTCGCGGCGTCGGTGCAGGATGGGCGCATGCCGACCTACGCCGTGACCTACACCTACGACGAGCGCGTCGACGTGCGCGACCGCGTCCGACCCGAGCACCGGGACTACCTGCGGTCGCTCGCGGACGACGGGCTGCTGCTCGGCTCGGGCCCTTACACGGACGGCGACCCCGGCGCTCTCCTGGTGTTCCGGGCGGAGGACCGTGCCGCTCTCGACGCGCTGCTCGCGGCCGACCCGTTCGCGCGCGAGGGGATCGTCGCCGCGACCGCGGTGCGCACGTGGGACGTCGTCCTCGGTCCGTGGAGCACGTCCTGACACGAGTTCCACCGCGTGTCGACGACGTCGGCCCGCAGACGACGACGCCCCGGACCCTCCACGCGGAGGACCGGGGCGTCGTCGTACGGGTCAGGCGTCGGTCGACGTGACCGCGCGGGCGTCGTTGCGCGTCTTGACGAGGCTCGCGACGGTCGCGACGGCGAGGGTGCCGAGGATGAACGTGAGCGACAGCCAGATCGGGATCTCCGGCGCCCACGTGACGGGCTCGCCACCGTTGATGAACGGCAGCTCGTTGACGTGCAGCGCGTGCAGCACGAGCTTGACGCCGATGAACCCGAGGATCACCGCGAGGCCCTGCGACAGGTACACGAGGCGCTCGAGCAGACCGCCGATGAGGAAGTACAGCTGGCGCAGGCCGAGCAGCGCGAACGCGTTGGCCGTGAACACGATGTACGGCTCCTGCGTGAGCCCGTAGATCGCGGGGATCGAGTCGAGCGCGAAGAGGATGTCGGTCGAGCCGATGGCGATCATCACGACGAGCATCGGCGTGAAGAACCGCTTGCCGTCGATCCGGACGGTCAGCTTGTCGCCGTGGTACTCGTCCGTCGTGGGGACGACGCGCTTGAACCAGCGCACGGCGACGCCGTCGCCCACCTTCTCGTCCTCGGGGTGGTCCGGGTCGTGGTGCTCGCGGGCGAGCTTCACGGCGGTGTACACGAGGAACGCGCCGAAGATGTAGAAGACCCACGAGAACTGCTCGATCGCCGCGGCGCCCGCGAGGATGAACAGCGTGCGCAGCACCAGCGCGATCGCGACGCCGACCAGCAGGACCTTCTGCTGGTACTCACGTGGCACCGCGAACTTCGTCATGATGATGAGGAAGACGAAGAGGTTGTCGACCGACAACGACTTCTCGGTGATGTAGCCCGCGAAGTACTGGGACCCGAAGTCCCAGCCGGTCACGATGCCCAGACCGATCCCGAAGAGGATCGCGAGCACGATGTAGAAGATCGACCAGCGCACGGACTCCTGGAAGGTGGGAGCGTGCGGGGTCCGCACGTGCGCGAAGAAGTCGAAGAAGATGAGACCCACCACCGCGACAGCGGTGACGATCCAGACCCACACAGCAACGTCCACAGGTAAGACCTCCGGTACGGGAACGACGTCGGGTACCGAAGGTCTCCCCCACCCGCTGCTCCGGGCCGAGCGCCCCGGGGACCGCTGGGTCCCGTGCTGACGACACGCTCGCTCGTGGGGTACTCCCCTTCAGGCTGTCAGCGTAGGTGACGAAAGTCCCGGGGTCATCCGCACGGGCCGGATGTGCCGAGCGTCACATGCGTACGCATGAACCGCTCGGCCTCGGCCGCGCCGGCCCGAGGTCGCGCGTCAGGCCGTCGCCGCCTGCATCTGCCGCAGCTCCTTCTTCAGCCCGGAGATCTCGTCGCGCAGCCGCGCCGCGAGCTCGAACTGCAGCTCGCCCGCCGCGGCGTGCATCTGGTCCGTGAGCTCCTGGATCAGCCCGGCGAGCTCGCCCGCCGCCGCACCCGTGAGGCGCGTCCGCTCGTCGCGCGGCGCACCCTTCGACCCGAAGCCCGGGACGGGGGCCTTGCCGCGGCTCGCCTGCCGACCGGCCCCGCCCAGCAGCTCGGCCGTGTCGGCGTCCTCGCGCGCGAGCAGGTCGGTGATGTCGCCGATCTTCTTGCGCAGCGGCATCGGGTCGATCCCGCGCTCGGTGTTGTAGGCGATCTGCTTCTCGCGCCGGCGGTTGGTCTCGTCGATCGCGAGCGTCATCGCGGGTGTCATCTTGTCGGCGTACATGTGCACCTGGCCCGACACGTTGCGCGCCGCGCGCCCGATCGTCTGGATGAGCGACTTCCCGGACCGCAGGAACCCCTCCTTGTCCGCGTCGAGGATCGCGACGAGCGACACCTCGGGCAGGTCCAGGCCCTCGCGCAGCAGGTTGATGCCGACCAGGACGTCGTACTCGCCGAGCCGCAGCTCGCGCAGCAGCTCGACACGGCGCAGCGTGTCGACCTCGGAGTGCAGGTAGCGGACGCGGACCCCCTTCTCGAGGAAGTAGTCCGTGAGGTCCTCGGCCATCTTCTTGGTCAGCGTCGTGACGAGGACGCGCTCGTCCTTCTCGACGCGGTCGTGGATCTCGCCCAGCAGGTCGTCGATCTGGCCCTTCGTCGGCTTGATGATGACCTCGGGGTCGACCAGCCCGGTCGGCCGGATGATCTGCTCGACGACGCCGTCGGACATCGACAGCTCGTAGTCGCCGGGCGTCGCGGACAGGTAGACGGTCTGCCCGATCCGCTCGACGAACTCCTCCCACCGCAGCGGCCGGTTGTCGGTCGCGCTGGGCAGGCGGAACCCGTGCTCGACGAGCGCGCGCTTGCGCGACATGTCGCCCTCGAACATCGCGCCGATCTGCGGGACCGTCACGTGCGACTCGTCGATGACGAGCAGGAAGTCCTCGGGGAAGAAGTCGAGCAGCGTGTTCGGCGCCGAGCCGGCCGTCCGGCCGTCGATGTGCCGCGAGTAGTTCTCGATGCCCGAGCACGAGCCGATCTGGCGCATCATCTCGATGTCGTACGTCGTGCGCATGCGCAGCCGCTGCGCCTCGAGCAGCTTGTTCTGGCTCTCGAGCTCGGCGAGCCGCGCCTCGAGCTCGAGCTCGATGCCGTGGATCGCGCGCTCCATGCGCTCCGGGCCCGCGACGTAGTGCGTCGCCGGGAAGATCATCATCTGCTGCTCGCCGCGGACGACGTCGCCCGTGAGCGGGTGCAGCGTCGCGATCGCCTCGATCTCGTCGCCGAAGAACTCGATCCGGACGGCGAGCTCCTCGTACATCGGGATGATCTCGACGGTGTCGCCGCGCACCCGGAACGTGCCGCGCGTGAACGCGAGGTCGTTGCGCGTGTACTGCATCTGCACGAACTGGCGCAGCAGCTGGTCGCGGTCGATCTGCTGCCCGACCTCGAGCGTCACCATGCGGTCGACGTACTCCTGCGGCGTGCCCAGGCCGTAGATGCACGACACCGACGCGACCACGACGACGTCGCGCCGGGTCAGCAGCGAGCTCGTCGCCGAGTGCCGCAGGCGCTCGACCTCGTCGTTGATCGACGAGTCCTTCTCGATGTAGGTGTCCGTCTGCGCGATGTACGCCTCGGGCTGGTAGTAGTCGTAGTACGACACGAAGTACTCGACGGCGTTGTTCGGCAGCAGCTCGCGGAACTCCGTGGCGAGCTGCGCGGCGAGCGTCTTGTTCGGGGCCATCACGAGCGTGGGGCGCTGCACCTGCTCGATGAGCCACGCGGTCGTCGCGGACTTGCCCGTGCCGGTCGCGCCGAGCAGGACGACGTCCTTCTCCCCGGCGTTGATGCGCCGGGCGAGGTCGGCGATCGCCGTCGGCTGGTCGCCCGACGGCTGGAACTCGGACACCACGCGGAAGGGCGCGACGGTCCGCTGGAGCTCGGTGACGGGACGCATGCCTCCACGGTACGGGGCACCACCGACACGCGCCGGGCCCCTCCTCCACGGGCGAACACGCGGCCCCGCGCGGCACGGGAGCGCCGGTCCCGCCCGGCACGGGAGCGCCCGGAGCGACGACGCCGGGCGTGCCGACC